>CALJMD010000296.1 GCA_937981915.1 uncultured Acidimicrobiales bacterium | reverse complement strand
ACGGGGTCACCGGCTTCCAGCACGGCGACTACAGAGTTGGTCGTTCCAAGGTCGATACCTACGGCTTTTGCCATTGTTTCAACAGCTCCTGTGTGAGGTGTTCCGGCCGCTTGCGCAGCCGGTGTTGTTCTCTATGATTCGTGATCGATTTCGATCGAACTTCTGATGCTAAGGGGTAGCAGATCCAGTTTATCGGACCCGCAGGAGGCGCTCAGTGGCCTTCGTCACAAAACTTGAGTGTGTTGTTATCAACTTTTCTGACATCATGTACAACGCCTCCACCCAGAGTGCTATTCCAGGAACCGCCAAGATTTGTGCAGCTACCATTCCCTCGGTGACTGAGCCCGAACCGCATCAGCTGACCCATGACCGATATCTCCGGTCGAACAGCTATGACCCGGAGTGGGTCCTGCAAAACCAGATGGGGCCCAACGCGCTGTGGCTACTCGAGTCATTGCTCGAAGTAATGAACATCGAGCCAGGTATGAAGGTGCTCGACTTGGGTTGTGGGCGGGCTATGACGTCGATCTTCTTAGCCCGAGAGTTCGGGGCCAAGGTGTGGGCCAACGACCTGTGGATCTCACCGGGCGAAAATCAGGCTCGCATCACCGAAGCCGGAGTCGCCGACTTGGTCACCCCCATCCACGCCGAAGCGCACACGTTGCCGTACGCCACCGACTTCTTCGACGTGATCGTCAGCCTCGACGCCTACCACTACTTCGGCACCGCGGATCTCTACCTCGGCTACCTGCTCGGCTTCCTCCGCCCCGAAGGTCGAATCGGCATTGTGTCACCAGCCGGCCTGACTGAAATCGGAGCTGACGTCCCCGAACACTTGCAACCCCATTGGGATTGGGAGTTCTGTTCGTTCCACTCACCGGACTGGTGGCGAACTCACTGGACCAAAACTCAGCAGGTGACGGTTGAGACTGCCGATTCCGTAGCCGACGGCTGGAAGGACTGGCAGCGATTCAACAAACTATCCATGCCATACATGTCCGGCTGGTTGGCCGACGCCGCAGTCGACACCGAACACATGCTGGAAGCCGACCAGGGTCGTTACCTCGGATTCAGTCGGGTGGCGGCCACCAAGCTGTAGCCCGAAACGGACCGTCCCGACCGAGACGCTACTCAATCGTCGGGTACTCTCACCACAAGCAACCAGAGGGACCAATGACCGAACCCAACTCGAACGTCGGATCAGGACTAGGACCAGAATCAGCCCCCGAACCAGGGGCAGGGCCCATCACCCCAGACTGGTATCCCGACCCCATGGGTCGCCACGAGTTTCGCTTTTGGGACGGCACAAGTTGGACCGAACACGTTTCGTCCCACGGCCGGCAAAGCACCGACGCCATGACCGCAGCCCCCAAGACGGTCACCGGTCAACAAGACAGCGTCACCGTCCAAAAGCAGGTGCAGAACCATGCGCGCCAGTCGGAACGACGAGGGGCGACACCGCCTCCGCCCCGACCGGGCGTCGAAGCGGGGGGCCTGCTCGACCAACCGCTTTTGGTCGTCAACCAGAAGTGGAAACTGATCGAAGTCAACACCGAGTTCGCGGTCTACGACGGCAACGGAACCCAGATCGGCGCAGTACGCCAGGTCGGGCAAAGCGGATTGAAGAAGGTCTTGCGGTTCGTGGGAAGTTGGGACCAGTACCTCACCCACAAGTACCAACTAGTCGACGCCGCCGGACAGCCTCAGCTGCTGATGACCCGGCCGGCCAAGTTCTTCAAATCCCGGGTGATCGTCCAAGACGGCACAGGCGCAACCGTGGGCGAAGTCATTCAGCGCAACATGATCGGCAAGATCCGCTTCGGCTTTGAAGTGGGCGGCCAAGACATCGGCGGCATCTTCGCTGAGAACTGGCGAGCCTGGAACTTCTCCATCAAAGACGCTGACGGCGTCGAGGTGGCTCGCATCACCAAGACCTTTGAGGGTCTGCTGAAGACCGCGTTTACTACTGCCGACAACTACGTTCTCCAGGTCCATCGACCACTATCGGATCCGCTGCGGCAAATGGTCTACGCCTCAGCTGTCGCCGTTGACACTGCCCTCAAACAGGACGCCCGCGGCATGGGCAGCGGCAGCATCTTCGACATGTTCGGCGGCTAGTCACGAGACTTTGGTGGCGATCGACGTGCCATCAGGCCCGACGATTTCCAAGGTTGGTTGATCAGCGGTGCCAGCGGGGATGATCTGGAAACTGTCGGTCGGCTGAGGTCGGTACGGGTAGTAGCTGCCGTCGTCGTTGAAGACGACAAACCGCTTGGGGTGATCCGAAATCCCACCGTCAATTTGGCCGTTCACCAACGCAAAACCCATTGCCCCGCTTGTCCCGTCTTCAAAGGTGAGCTCGAAGGTGGTCAGTAGCCCGCAACAAATGGTCCCGATCGGGGTGATCTCGGTGATCGGCGCCCGCTCGGCCTCGATCCGTTCCAACTCACTCTCCAGTTCCGGGAAGCCGGAGTCGACCATGTCAACGGCCTGTTGCTGGTGGCGGTCCGCCTCGCTGCCTGTCGCCTGCGGCAGAGGAAACAGCACACCCTGACTTTGTGGCCCGCTGCTTTGAACATGCAGTCCGTTCTCCCATGTGGAGATCGTGACTTGCTCGCTGGAGCCTTCCAGTTGGTAGGTGCCGACCATGCGCTCGGTCATCGCCGCTTCAGCTTCCAGCACGGGAATCGGTGTTGGTATACCGGTTCCGTTGAGCAGCGGATCGAGCATGTCTTCGACGAACGAGAAGGTCATTTCGGTCCTGGCGCTTACCGACAGGGTGAAAACCCGGTTGGTGTCCGGCAGCCAATAGGTGTCGGTGAAGTGGCTAATCGAGCCACCCCCACCTGAGGCCGAGAACACACGCTCCTTGAGTGACGGAATTCGAACTTCTCCCCAGCCGGAGAGCTCGGCCAACTCGAACTCGGTCTGATGCTTGACTGAGGTCAACATGTCCATGGCTCCCGGCGACAAGATCTTGCCGGTCCACACGGCTCTGGTCCACTCGGCCAACTCCAGC
>CALJMD010000295.1 GCA_937981915.1 uncultured Acidimicrobiales bacterium | reverse complement strand
TTCAACCGCGCTTCCGTCGGCGGATAGGCGAACAATGGCGGAACTGTCAGCTGGCGTATTGGCCGAGCTACGTATGGAGGACATGACAAACGATTTGGCCGGGTCGACAGCGGTAATGGGCACGGTGACCGTCCCGTCGACCGCGTGAACTGTTTCGTTGCTTTGTACCGACCCCAGCCGAGCGTCGAAGCATTCCGCGGTTCCGAACGTGTTGCCGGTGACCGGGTCGCTGGAGGTGAAGAACGCCCAGGCCACACCCAGCCCGAACACGGTGGCCAGGGGAGCGGCGGTCAAGGCAAGTGCCCGTTTACGGCGTCGGGGCTTGGTCGGCTGTGACGCGGCGCCGGTGGGTTGGCCTGCGCCGGCCCGCTTTTGGCGAGAGGTGGTTGCGGCTCTTCTAGTTGGCTTCAGCCAAATCCAGCGCAACGCTTGCACGGCAATGATCAGCGTGGCCAGGGCCACGACGGCCAGCGCCGGACCGGGCTGAAATACGGTGAGCGCCCAGTGGCCGAGGCGTGGTTGGATCCAGCGGGCCACTAGCTGCTCGCCCCGCAGCGGATAAGGGGCGGCGTCGGGGGCTTCGTTGGCGTCGCCTTGTGTGATGGCAAATCGGTAGTCGCCGTTGGCTTCGACTTCGATGACGCGGTGGGTGATCAGGGGTTGTTCCGGGCGACGCATTACCACGATGTCGCCGACGTCGATCGTGTCACCGGATCGAGGTTCGGCGATGATCAGGCTGCGGGGTGGTGCGGTGTCGCCCATAGACCCGGTGAGGATGACGACCGGCCGGTAGCCCAAAACCAGGCCGATGACGACGACGACCACGGCGGCCAGGGCCGCAGTGGAGAGCGCCACAATTGCGGCGGTCGCCAGCTTTCGAACGACCGGGCGCGAGCGGTCGGTGCGGGGCCCTCGTGTAGCGGCGGCGGTCACTGGTCGTTCTCCTCGGTGTCGGACGTAATCGCCTGCTGGGCGTTGACGATCAGTTCAACGTCGACCACCGATGACTGCACTTCGTTCGGGGCGGCTAGCGGTAGTCGGGCAGCCAGGCAGACGTTGACCGAATCGCCCGGTTGCAGTGTGAGGACTGTCCCGTCGGTCGGTATCGGTTGGCCCGGTTGCGGTGCTTGGCCGATCATGGGAACGAACGTCGGCGACAGCACCACGTTTGTGCGGTCTATGAGGTTTGGGTTGGTCGGTGGTGTTGCGCAGTTGGCCGAGCGCCAGCCGTCGAAGAGCAGCCAGTCGTCCAGGGTGGCCGACGACGATACGGCGGCGGCGACAACCCAGAAGTGAAGGGGAAGGGAGCCGGTGTTGTTGACAGCCAGCGATCCGGTAGCCACGTCGCCGGGGGCCAGATTGGTTGCGGAGAAGAGCTGCGGGTCGCTGGATGACTGCTGGTTGGCGACCGCTTCAGGGTCGTTGAGTGACTGCACTGTCCCGTCGGCGCCACCGGTTGAGCCGCCGCTGCCGATACCGAGACCGATATCGACTGAACCGGCGCCGAGCCGGTTGCCGGTGAACTGTTCGGCGTCAGCAAAGTTGGCGCCCGATTGGGTTGACATCATGGCTATTCCTCCGGGGAGGGCCAGTACCAGCAGCACGATTACCACCATCACCGGAGTTTTTAGATCCCTGTCGTTCTTGGTGACCGTTTGTGTGTCTGCGGTCATGAGGGTTTGACCTCCCAGATGAAACCGACCGAAGCCACCCGTCCGAGGGCTTCCTGGCGGTCCTGCAGGGTGAATTGGAAGCGGTAGACGCGCCGTTCGCCCTGGTTGAGTATTCGCTCGATGGATTGGCGTCCCTGGTCGGAGAGTTCGGCCAGGGTTCCTCGGAATACCGGTGCTTCGGACTGAAAGCCGTCGCACTGGTCGAACCCTCCGCTGGTGCCCTGGTCTATGGCGACATCGAGGTAGGGCCCGAGGTCGCCGTCGATTTCGGCTTGCAGGGTGAGGTCGACCGGGACGATCGACCCGTCGTAGGTGATGGTGATGCACTCAGAGCTGGTGCGTCCCGGTGCCATGGCCGACAGGTCGAACAGCGATCTTCCGTTGTCGTCGTCGCTGAGTTCGATGGTTCCTGATGACACTTCGGATGCGCTGACCGCACCGTCGGTTTCTAGGGCGTTGGTTGATCGATTGACGACGACGGTGGCGATGATGAGGACCGACATGGCCGCGGCGAAGGCCCGGGCGGTTCCCATCGATACCCAGGCTCGTTCTGTTTCGCCGTCGTCGCCGTGTTCGGCTAACGCTTCGGTGGTCAGCGGTCGGGCCATACCGGCTCCTGTGAGTAGTCGGCCGCTGACGTGGCCGTGGCTGGGAGGGCGGCTAGTAGGTGGCTGGCCCGCTCCGGCTGCCTTATTGTCGGCCAACCGGCATCGGGTTGGGCCTCGCGATTGTCAGTCTGGTCGGTGGATCGACGGTTGTGGGGCGGCTGCTCGGCCAGCGGGTGTGGTGGGGGACCGGTGTCGGTGTTTGGCCGCACAAGCTGGCTGAGGTCTCGCGCCGACATCGGTCGGTGGAGTCCGAAGCCTTGGACGAGGTCGGCGCCGGCGTCGATGGCGGCTGCCATGTGGTCGTCGGTTTCGACGCCTTCGGCCACCACCTCGAAACCGAGGTCGTGTCCCAAGTTGACGATGGAGTTCAAGATGACGCGGTCTGTTTGGCTGGTGACGGCCTGCTGTACGAGCAGACAGTCGAGCTTGAGTTGTTTGATGGGCAGGTGCCGGAGGTGACCGAGCGAGGTCTTGCCTTCGCCGAAGTCGTCGAGCGACAGGCCTACCCCCAAGTCGAGCAGCCTTTCGGACACTGCTGAGAGGTCGTTGCCGGAGGCGACGATACGTTCGCTGAGTTCGATGACGAGGTGCTCAGGGTTGACACCGGAAAGGCCGAGCGCTTCTTCGATGTTGGGGATCAGTTGGTCACATTCAAGTTCGGCCGGTGATGCGTTGACGGCCAGGACGAAGCGCTGGTCGTTCAGTGGGAAGCGGGCGACTTCTTTGAGCGACTTGACCAGGATCCACCGGTTGAGTTCTCCGATGAGGCCGGCGTTCTCGGCTATTTCGAAGATCGTCGACGGCTGCTGGTAACCCTGCTCGGGGTGTTCCCATCGCAGCAGCACTTCGGCTCCGGCAACCCGTCTCTCGAGGACGGAAACCAGCGGTTGGAACAGCAGGTTGAGTCCGTCGTTTTCTAACGCATCGGCTAGGTCGGCGGCCAGCTGGTTGCGTCGGGCTTCTTCCAAGTCAAGGTCGGGATGGTAGAACGCCAGGGGCCGCTCGGCTTTGGCCGCCTTGGCGTGGTACATGGCGGTGTCGGCCCGTCGCAGGATCTCGTCGGCGGCCAAACCTGGTTCGTAGTGGGCAACACCGATGCTGGTACCAACCTGCACTGCATCCTGTTGAAGCTGAATGAGTTCGCTGAGTCGCTGGTGGATTCTGCCGGAGACGTCGGTGGCTAGTTGGTCGTCCGATTCGGGTAGGAGCACCGTGAACTCGTCACCACCGAGTCGGGCTACGTCGCCGTCGGCCCCGACTGCCTCGATGAGTCGGGTGGCCACGATCTGCAACAGTTGGTCGCCGGCGTCGTGACCGAGACGGTCGTTGACCGGCTTGAAGCCGTTCAAGTCGAGAAAGAGAACTGAGGTGGTTCGGCCCGGCGGCAGCGAACCGAGTGATGCCGCGGTGACCTGTCCTTCCAACTGATGGAGGAACGCCGGTCGGTTCGGGAGGCCGGTGAGGGCGTCGTGCAATGCTTGATGCTCCATTTGGGAGTGGAGCTCTCGCAACTCACCGACGAGGCCTTTGTTGTGCATCGCTACTCGAGCTTGGCCAGCCAGTAGGCGTAGTGCTTCGACGGCGCTGGGTTCTAGTGATTGCCCGGCGGCGCTCCCGCCTCGCAGCGTGACCAGGGTTTCTCCGGCATCGATCGTGATGCGCACGAGGAACGCCAGTCCTGCATCTTCGAGGGCCTGACGTTCGCTCTGTTCAGGGTCGCTGTGATCCACCAGGACCTCGGGGTAGGCGAGGTCGCGGGCCAGAAGGCCACTGCCGGCTGCGTCGGGTGAGGGTAGTAGGCGAGCGGTCGCAGTGCTCTTGACCCCTAGTTGCGACCAGGGTCCGTTGGCGGGGCGGGCCCAGACGTCAACGGAGTCGAAGCCGAGGTCGACTGCTGATTCGGTCAGGGTTTCGAATAGGGCGGAACCGATCTTGGTCACTTCGTGCCCGACTTCGGCCACGTTTTCCAGTAGGCGCCCACGATTCTCAGCGTTGGCGGCTGCCCGTCGCTGTAGCAGTACGTCTCCGAGCAGCTGCTCGGCTAGGAATGCACCTGGAACGACGACGAGGAGCAGCACGCTCATCTGGTCGAGGAGGCGTTCCAATTCGTCGATGGTGTCAGCGGTTGTTGAGGCAATTCGGTCGAGAATCCAGAGTCGACCGAGGATGGCTAGAACCGCCATGAGCATCCAGTGGACCAAGGCCCCGGCGAGTCGGAATCGTACAGCGGCTTCGACGATGGGAACGGCGGTGAGGACCCAACCGATTCCGGATCCGCCGGTGGCCGTTGTCATGAACACCACCAGCACGGTGTCGGCGATCAGCTGCAGTGCTGCCACCTGCCACCCGTAGGTTTCGATGGGGAAGCGAAGCGAGAAGATGTTGGTGAGCGCCAGCCAGATCAGGGAGATGGCAAGGAGACGGGTGGGGGAGAGGCCGATGCCGTCGATGGTGAACCGGCTGCCATTAATGAGGAACTGGCTGCCGATCATCACGGCGATGAGAAGTCGAACTCGGCGCACCGCTTGGTCGGCGACCACCGATGACTGGTCGGTGAGCATCGCTCGGAGAGCACCTTTACTGGTGCGCGCTTGACGCAGGGTGACAAAGACTGCTGCGATCGACAGAATGGCCATGGCGCCGAGGGGCACCAGTTGGCCGGTTCCAAGCCACACCACGGGCAGACCGATGATCGGTACCACCAGTCGACCGACTCCGATCACATCGTCGGCGGGAACGGCGTCGGTGTCGGGTGTTGGGTTGGCGTCACCTTTGGTGACGTAGGTTCGCTCTGCGACCTGTACCTCGAACACACGGTGGGTGATGATCTGGTCGTCTCGTTGAAAGGTCACCACTGAGCGTTGACCGACCAGCTCTTCGGGGTGGGTTTCGGTCATGATGATGTCGCCGACACGAAGGTTGGGCGACATTGATCCGCTGCTGATCACCACCGGGCTCCAGCCGGCTGCGCCCGCGACCAGGATTACCCATATGGCGAGTAGACCCATGAGGTAGATGTAGATGCCGGCTATCAGGGCGACGGCTGGCCCGAGCGCCTTGGGGATTGAGCGAATCTGGGAGCCGATTGTCTGGCCGAGATCGGAGCGTTCGTCGGATCCGATCGCAGCCTCCACTGGCAGGGTGTCTATCGACTGCCTGTCTACAGGCTGGCTGTCTATCGACTGCCCGTCTACAGGGAAGGTGTCGCTGCTCATGGTCGGCCCTCGACTATGAGGGCGAAGTCGGCGTAGAGGCCCGAGGCTTGCTGATTGTCCTGCAGTTCGGCGCGAGCGGCCAGCGTGACTTGTTCGCCGACTTCGAGGCGGGCCAGGGGGATGCCGTTGTCGTAGTCGCCGTGGACCTGCCAAAGCTGACCGAGGACGTCGTCGAAGAGCGGTTCGGTTTGTGCCAACCCGGCGGGAAGTCGTCCAGAGGCGGACGGGCATGGTTGGTCGGTGGTCCAGACAGTGAACTCCATATAGTCGTCGAGCCCGGTGCCTCCGGCTGACCGTCCGTGGAAGCGAATGTCAGCGGAAATGGACCCCTGGTAAACGATTTCCACGCAGGCGTCGACCTGTGCGCCGGGGGTCAAACCTTCTTGGTCGAACAGCAGCTGAACTGATTGACCGGCCTGGTCCAATTCGACGGTTCCGGCCGAGAACAGGCCGCTCGACGATGTTGAGGCCATCACTTCGGCCTGACTGGTGCGAATGCCGCTGAAAACGAGGGCTGCGGCCGCGAGGAGAACAACGAGACCTAGCAGCTGGGGCCAGATCTGCCCTTCGGTGTTGTTGTCGAATCGTTCGGTGGTCACGGCTCTGTCCGATCGACGGTGGCGCCGGTGGAGTCGACTCGAAGAACGTCGCCTTGTCCGACCACTAGTTTTGAGGCGGCGACCGGTTCGTTCGCGCTAGCCCAGTGGATGGTGTAGTTCCCTGGGATCAGGAGTTGGCCGTGCAAGGCGGTGATCCGCCTTCCGCTGGGGCCGACCAGTTCGACGGCGTCGATGTCGTCTTCGATGGTGATGGTGGCGAGGGTGATGCCGTCTGCCGTCTCGTCCACCGGTAGCACGAGTCGGTCGGGGCCGATGCTGACGCCAAGGTGAACGGGACCGGGCCACGACCCCGGTCCCTTCGGCCGGGCGAAGTTCCCGTTGTCATTAGAGGCCAGTGGGTCCGACCAATCGTCGGTGTGCAACCTCACATCCACGTCTACGTCTACGTCAACTTCGGTGGTAGCGCCGGTGTTGGCTGGTTGGTTGATTTCCGGCCTGGTGACGGTGAAGCTGTCGGCGATGGCGGTGACACGGTTGTCGGCGGCGACGACCGGATCGGCGGCCGGGCCGCTGAACAATACGCCGACGGCGGAGAGGACCGATGCCACGGCCAGACTCCGAACGAGAACCAGGTCCCCTGTGTTGCGTTCCATCGGTAGACGGCCGGGGTTCTCGGCTAGTCCGGGTTCTCCCTGTCGTTCACCGGCGACGCCCATGGCGCAGTATCGGGTGAGGGCCAGTCGGTCGGCGTCGTCCAACCCGGTGAACTCCAGGCCGATTCGAACAAGCCCGGACCGGTGATGTGTTGCCGAGCGGACGACACCTTTGGCGGTAACGATGTGTTCGGTACCGTCGATGTCGTTGACGGCGAAGGTGGCGGTTGTTGTGGCGCCGACCGGGGGTGCTGCTTCGATGATGGCGCCGACACCAAAGGGTGTGATGTCGAGTGTCTGGCCCCACAAATCGCCGACGGTGATGTCCGATTTGAGTGGCACGCGGATGCGGCGACGTCGCCCTTGGGGTCGGGTGAGTCCGCCGAGCACATCGATTAGCTGAACAGTGATGACTGTTGTGGCCATGATGACGAGGAGGCTGTCGCTTCTGGTCATCTCGGGTAGGAGAGTGGGCTGGACCACGGTGAACGCTCGAGCCGCGAGCGCCAGCTGTAGCAGGGTGAATGCCACGATTGGCAGTTGCATCCTGCCGGACAGTCCGTGTTGAGCCGGTCCGGTCTGCCCGTCGGTGTTGCGGGATGTGCGATGCAGTTCGACTGGTCGGGCTAGTCGAGGCACGAGGGCGGCGAGGTCGGCGCCCAGTGTCCGCCAGCCGTGTCGAACCCAGTCGCCCAACGCCATTGATCGTCCGGACAGTGATCGTCGGGCCAACATGGCAGCGCCGGTGTAGCCGACGACCAGGGCCAGTGCTGCGCCGGTTCTGTCTGCTACCGGCAAGGTGCCGGAGAACAGAGACCCGACGAGGATGAGGACCATCGCCAGTTGTCGTAGGCCGTGAGTGGTGGACACCGCCCTGGCCAAAGCGGTGCGACGAACGGACCAGGAGACGTTCGGTAGTGAGAAGGCGTAGCCGAGCTGTTCGACAATGGCCAGGCTTCGGTCTCGACGGCGCGAGAGGTAGGGGCGGAGCGAGTCTGCTGCCGGAACTCTGATGAGAGGAGTTGGTTCGTAAGAAAGCTCCCAACCGTTGCGTTGAAGTTCGATGGCACACCAGCTCACGTTGAAGCTGGTGGGGTCGTCCAGGGTTGAGATCGCCGGGATTGCATCTCGCCTGATTAGCGAACCCGGGCCATGCCACGGCGCTCGTCCTCGTTGGCCTAGAGCGGGTCCGATCAGTTCGTGTTCGAGCGCTTCTTCGTCGCCGTCTCGTGCTACTTGGACCAACGATTCCGGGTTGAGTAGCCCTCTGGCGATCTGGCAGACCGCTGTCCGTTCATTGCTCAGATGTTGTTCAACCGCAATCGACAGGTTCGGCATTGGCACTTGGCCTGCGTCGAGCCAAAGCACCCAGGGGGATTGGGAGTACGCCAGCACGGGCGACAGGCAGTCGGCTGCATCATTGGCTGTCGGGTGTGTGAACCGAAGGTCTGGCAGCTGTGACGTCAACTCGTCGGGTAGCTGGTTCTTCAGGTCAGGGTTGGCGGTCAGTACGGTGATCGGCCTGATGGCGGTCGACGCGGCCAAGCCCAGCAGCGTCCGTTCGATGTCGGCTGGCGTCGAGCGTGACCCTGTGGTCACCACCACGTCGAAGTCGGTGTGGTGGCTGTTGGAATCGTCCGGCCGGATTGGGCGTCGAGTTGCCTCGGTCGCTTTCGGTGGGACGACTTGATGTCGAAGGCAAACGATTTGTAGCCACGCCCAAATCTCGATCCAGAGGAACGGGATGCTGATCGCTAGCTGCCACCCGGTTCCGACACTGGTCGCCCGCCACAGCAGGTAGATGGGGGCGGCCGCCGTGAACGCCAGCGTGTAGAGGCGCGTCAACGAGCTGGTTGCGCTGCCTCGCTGGCGGCCGTCGTGCGGCACGGAGCTGGCAGGTCCGGTTGGTCCTCGCGCGGTCTGCATTAGTGCTGTTACTGCTTGGCCTCTTGTCGTGGCCGCTTGGTATCGCATCGGCCTGCTGGCGTCGTGCATTGAGCCATCGGTGACAGGTCACCACTGGTCGTGTGGGCCGTTGGACTCACCGGCTAGGCCTCGCGGTCGGCGTGACACTGGCGGCCGGTCAACTGACCTTGCTGATGATGGTGCGGCTGTGGCCGTCGCCGATCCCTTTGCTGTGGCAGAGTTGAGCCATGGCGTTGCCCGAACAAGGGGTTCACACCCCGCTGGCTGAACAGGTGTTGATCACTTCGCTTATGCGTGCGTTGTCACTTTTTCGGTGGGCAACATTGACTGTGGCCTGGGTCGGTCTGGCTCTGAGTCGCCAGCACTTGATTCGACCGGTGATGGCCGTTGTGTTGTTGGCCGTAGCGTCGGTGGTGACGGCATTCCTGCATGTGACGGGGAGGTCGCGACCGGAGCGGTTGTCGGCACCGCGAGTTTTGGTTGCGGAGATAGCGGTTGCCGTGGTCGTGTTGATTGGTGACGGCTTTGTGTATCTGCCGGAACGGACTCAGTCTCTTCCTTGGGCGTGGCCGGCGGCTTGTATCGCCGCTGTCGGCATTGCTCGTGGCGGCCGCATCGCGTTGGCGGTGGCAGCGTTGGTTGGTGGCGCCAGTCTGTTCGCCGAGGTGTTTCTGCTCGACCGGTTTGATGTGCCCGGGGACTTGCCGACCGCCATCTCGAAGGTCGGCTTGTGGATGTTGGTTGGCGGACTGGCTGGGCCGCTCACCGACCGGTTGCGTCGAGCCGAGCAGTTGATTTCGGTGGCCCGGGCTCGTGAGGAGGTGGCTCGGCAGTTGCACGATGGCGTATTGCAAACCTTGGCGGTTGTGCAGCGTCGGTCGGGGGACCGCGAATTGGCATCGCTGGCCCGTGAGCAGGAGACCGAGTTGCGTCTGTTCTTGTCCGACGATCGGTTGACTGCAGTTGGCCGTGGCCGTGACAGTGAAAGTGGCCGTGACAGTGAAAGTGGCGGGATGGACAATCGGTCAGGTGGTCCGTTGGAGCCGGTGTTGCGGGAAGTGGCGGCTCAGGCCGAGCGGAGGTACGGCCACGACAGCACGTTCGCAGTGACGGTGCTCGTGGCCCCCGACTGCCCGGAGTTGTCGTCCGAGCTTTTGGATGCCGCCGGTGGCGCAGTGGGCGAGGCGCTTACCAATGCCGCCAAACATGGTGGCGCTGAACGGGTCACGATTTTCGCCGAGCCGACCGATGGTGTTGATGATGCCGCCTCGGGTGGTGCCGGTTCTGCTTCGGTGTTCGTTTCGGTGAAGGACAACGGATCGGGGTTTGAGGTGGACCGGGTAACCGAAGGTATCGGGCTGTCTCGGTCGATCAAGGGGCGGGTCAATGATGTGGGCGGTACGGTCGAAGTACGTGGTGGGCTAGGTCGTGGAACGGAGATCCTGTTGTGGCTGTAGATGAATCTCACACTGAAACTGACACCGAAACTGACACTGAGACTGGATCGAAGGTCCGTGTTGTGGTGGCCGACGATCATGAGATCTGGCGGAACGGCTTAAAGCGCGATCTCGGTTCCAACTTCCATGTGGTCGGTGAGGCCGCTGACGCCACCGAGGCCATCAAGATTATTCAGCAGACCAAACCTGATCTGGTGCTCACCGACCTGCAGATGCCTGATGGTGGCGGGGTGGCGGTGGCCAAGGCAGTGGCCTCTGAGTTCACGGTGATCATGTTGACGGTGTCGGAGGCCGAGTCGGATTTGTTGGAGGCGGTGGCCGCTGGAGCCAACGGCTACTTGTTGAAGTCGATTGGGGTGGATGAGCTCCGCCAGGCGTTGTGGAAAGCAGCGAACGGTGAACCGGTGTTTTCGGCGTCGTTGGCGGCGCTGGTGTTGACCGAGTTTCGCCGTATTCACAAGAAGGCGCCGGACGGTTCGGGTTTGAGCGACCGGGAGCGGGAAGTGTTGCAGTTGGTGGCTCGAGGTCACTCGTACGGCGAGATCGGTGAAGAGCTGTACATCTCGCCCAAGACGGTTGAGAACCATGTGCGCAACATCTTGAAGAAGCTTCGCCTGAACCGCAAGAACGAGCTAATTCGTTACGCCCTCGATCACGGAATCGAGTAGCCACCCAGACCGTCAGTCTGGCCCTTGATCGCTGCCAGGTGAAGATAGAGCAAAGAACGGGCCAAGACGAGCGACAGGCCGTGACGTTTTTGGCGCTGTCGGCGCTTCTTCTTATAGCGGTCGTTGTTTGGACGCCTTCCACCTGTTTCAGGCGGCGGCCGTACTCGTGTTGCTGGACCTGCCCGATCGTGTTCAGCAACATTCGGGGATCGGTGTCGATGCCTCAAGCGCGCCGATCCCCGCTTCCTCTCCTGCGCCGGACGTCCGATACTCGGCGTCCAGATGTGTCGCTACTTTCGGTCGCCGGTATAGATCACGTCGAACCGTTCGAAGGCAACGTCGATGTCGTCGTGGAAGTGCAGTCCCATTCGTTCGTAGCTTCGCTTGAAGAACCAGTGATGGGCTTCCAACCAGAAGTCTCGGCTTCGGTCGCCTTCGCCTTCGTCCCATGCGAACTGATCGTCCACCGTGGACAGCGGCCCGATTCGTACGTCGGTGGTTTCGATCACCAACTTGGGGGTCATGGAGCCGTCCATGATGATCGACAGGTCACCCACTTGGGGTAGGGGCTGTCCGTCGGCTTCGTGTTCGGCCACTGATCCTGCGGTGGCCCGCTTCGTTCCTGCCGCCACCAGGGCGAACAGTTCGTGGGCTAGTTCCACGGTGTCGCCGAAGCAGAACGTGACAGGAACCGCAATGTTGAGGTCTCGCTCGGTTTCTGAGAGGAACTGGTTCCAGAAGGCCTGGATCTCCTCCGGGTCTTCGGACCCGAGCGGCGTTCGGTACCGGTCGTCCCAGCTGGCGGGATCTCCCAAGCCGCCGGTTTCCCCCGAGCCTTCGATATCAGAACTCGATGACGCCACGTACATTCTTCCCTTCGTGCATGTCGCGGTACCCCTGGTTGATTTCTTCCAGTGGGTAGCGAGCGGTGATCAGTTCGTCTAGTTGTAGCTGGCCTGACTGGTACAGGTCGAGCATTAGGGGGATGTCGGCCAGTGGATTGGAGGAGCCGAACAGGGACCCTTGGATGCGCTTCTGATACAAGGTCAGTTCGCGGGCGTTGACGGCGACGTCGGTGTCGGCTTTGCCGAGTGCGGTGACCACGACGGTTCCCGCTTTGCGTACGGCGGCAAATCCGGCTCGGACGTCTTCGGTGGTCAGCACGCCGGTGCACACGATGGCCGAGTCTGCTCCTTGACCGTTGGTGATGGACTGAGCGTGGGCGATGGCGTCGTCGATGTTGTCGAAGGTGTCGGTGGCTCCGACTTGTGACGCCACTTCTCGTTTAAGGCCGACAGGGTCGACGGCCAGAATGTTGCTGGCTCCGGCGTGACGGGCGCCTTGAACAGCGTTGACACCGATGCCGCCGAGGCCCATCACGATGACGGTGTGGCCGGGTTGCACTTCGGCCGAGTTGACGGCGGAACCCCAACCGGTACCCACTCCGCAACCGGTGAGACAGACGGCGTCCAAGCGAAACTCCGGTTCGATTTTGATGGCGGCGGCCACGTCGACCACGGTGTGGCGACTGAAGGTGGCCAGCCCGCACATTTGGGCTACCGGTCCGCCCCCGTTGGGCTGATGCATTCGGTAGGTGCCGTCCGGGCGTGTGCCCTCTCGAAGGTAGCGGCCCATGTCGCACAGGTTCTGTTGGCCGGTTGAGCACCAGCGGCAGCGGCCGCACACTGGCAAGAAGGACAGGGCGACGTGGTCGCCGGGTTCCCACCCGGCGGTGTTCGGTCCGACTTCTACGACAACTCCGGCGCCTTCGTGTCCGCCGGCCAGCGGTAGCGACGCCACCGGGGTGTCTCCGGTGGCGTAGTGGTCGTCGGAGTGGCACAGCCCGGCGTAGCGCATCTCTATGAGGAGCTCGCCTTGGCGTGGGGCCTCCAGTTCGAGCTCCATTATCTCCCACTGTCCTGGGGTGGCGGTCAGCACCGCACTTTGGGTTGTTCGAACTGGTGTAGCTGCGTGTTTGGTCACCGCATCATTGTCGACCCGGCGAGCGTTCCACGCAAGACGTCGTTTAGACGACAATCACGGGGTGACATGGATCTGATTCGACAACGTGTTAGGTTACTTTTCCCATAAGAGCGTTACTGGAGGCGGAGCGTGTTTAAGTCGGGTGTTGGGGCTGTTTCCGGCCTCCTAGTTTTGATTCTTCTGGGGATCGTGGGTGTTGGGGCCGCGGTTGCTCAACAAGGTGAAGCGGAACTGTTCCTCGCTGATGAGGGCGCGGTGAGCGACAGTTATATTGTCGTGCTTAAGGCCGAGCCCGAAGCTAACGACGCGGCTCTCGTCCGTAGGCAGTCGGTTGAGACCTTCGAGGCTGGCGGAGCGGAGATTGTTGACACCTACGAGCGGGCCGTGAATGGCATGCTGGTGACGGCCACTGCGGCCCAGCTTGAGCTCATCCGCCAGGACTCGCGAGTGGATTACGTGACTCAGAACGCGTCGATCACGCTAGAGCTGCCTGAGGATGTTTCGGCTAACGCCGATCCGGCGCTGCGTTGGGGTCTTGATCGTGTCAATCAGCGAAGCCTTCCTCTCGACGGCAACATTGGCTTTGCCCAGGCGGGATCAGGGGTCGACATCTACATTGTCGATTCTGGGATCAATGCCGGCCATCAAGACTTTGGTGGTCGAGTAGCCGGTGGCTTCAACGCGTTCGACCCGGCCAGCCCTGGAGACTGGGGCGACTGCAATGGGCATGGCACGCACGTAGCGGGTACGGCGGCGGGATCAACATGGGGGTTGGCCACAGCCGCCAACCTGTATGCGGTCAAAGTGTTTGGTGAGTGTTCGGGCAGCGGAACTATCGGTGGTCTTCTTATCGGTATCGACTGGATTATTGGCGCTGCCGACGGCCCGTCGGTCGCCAACATGAGTCTTGGTGCCTCGGCCAGTCAGACTCTTGTTACCACCGCCACGGAGAATCTGATCGAGTCCGGGGTGTCGGTGGTGGCGGCGGCCGGGAACTTCTCGCTGCCTGCTTGTGGTGATACTCCGGCTGTGGTGTCGGGGGCGTTAACGGTTGCTGCTTCGAACATTGCTGACGGCCAAGCATGGTTCAGTAACGTCGGGCCCTGTGTCGATCTGTACGCACCGGGTGTGGACATTTGGTCGGCCTCGGCGTTTGAGAACGCCGGTTCAAGAATGGAGAGCGGCACGTCGATGTCGGCTCCTCACGTGGCCGGGGCCGTAGCGCTGTATTTGGGGCAGAACCCGGGGGCCTCTCCGGCGCAGGTGCACGACGCTATTGTGTCGGCGTCCACCTCAGGTGTGTTGTCGGGCGTTTCGGCCGACACGCCGAACAAGCTGCTGTTCGCCAGCGGTGGCGGTGACGTCGGTGGTGGTGACGTGGTGAAAGTTCGGGCCAGAGGCACAACCGGTGAGGAGACGATTGTTCTCGAGCTGGATGGCAGCCAGGCTGTGCGCTTCGATCTCTCAACCCAGTTTGCCGAGTACACGTTCTCCGGTGTGAGCGGCCGCCCAGGTTCGCTGCGGGTGCTGTTCGACAATGACGGCCAATCGTCGTCCGGAGCGGATAAGAATGTGCTTGTCGACTTCGTTGAGGTTGACGGTGAGCGGTTCGAGTCCGAGGCTCCCACGGTGGAGTCGTTGGGTAGCTACGACGGCACGTCGTGTGACCAGGGCTTCAAGCAGTCGGAGTGGCTGCAGTGCAACGGCTGGTTCGCCTACGACCTTGGTGACGGCGGAGGCGGAGGCGGTGGTGGTGGCGACGGTGTTGCCGTCAATGTCCGTGCCCGCGGTACCACCGGTGAGGAAACCGTCAACCTCGAGGTGAACGGTTCGGTGGTGGAGACGTTCAACCTGTCTCAGAGCTTGCAGGTGTTGTCCCACAACTTCTCCGGTGGGGCGGTGGAGTCACTGCGGGTGGTGTTCGACAATGACGGTTCGTCGTCGCTGGGCGCCGACAAGAACGTGAATGTGGACTACGTCGAGGTAGACGGTCAACGCATCGAAACCGAGGATCCGTCGACGTTGTCGCTTGGCAGCTGGAACGGGTCGTGCGGCGAGGGTTACAAGCAGTCGGAGTGGTTGCACTGCAACGGCTGGTTCGCTTACGACGTCGACGGTGGCGGTGGCGGTGGCGGCGGCGGTGGCGGCGGCGGCGGCGATGATGGAGTGCTGTTGAACCTTCGAGCTCGGGGAACGACCGGGTCGGAAAGCATCAAGCTTGAAGTCAACGGTTCTGTAGTTGAGATGTACGCCCTCGGGCGGGACTTCGAAGAGCTGCCCTACAACTACACCGACGGTGCGGTGAATTCGGTTCGGATTCTGTTCGACAACAACGGCACGACCATCGAAGGCGAAGACAAGAACGTCATCATCGACTAC
>CALJMD010000294.1 GCA_937981915.1 uncultured Acidimicrobiales bacterium | reverse complement strand
TGCCCAGTTGACGGTCAGCAGTTCCCCGTCGTGGTCGGTGCCGAAACTGGTGATCTGGCCGACGGCGGCCAAGTCGTCGCCATGATCCAACTGCTCGACCACTGAACCGGTGTCGGGGTCGCCGTCCAGGCGGAAGCTGCGGACGAAACTCTTGCACCAGTCGCCAAAGAAGTAGTGGCCCGTGAACTCCGGTATCGCTGCGCCTCGATAGACCCGTCCGCCGGTAACCGAGCAGCCCTGATCGTGTTCGACTTGTAGCACCGGAATGGCTCGGCCGTCGGTGTCGCATCCGGAGCGGAAGCACCGGTCGCCTTCCATTTCCCGCCAACCGAAGTCGGTGCCAGCCCCGTCGAGACCGACCACGTTGATCTCTTCGAACGAGTCCTGACCGACATCACCGATGTACACCAGCTCTTCGGCTGGGTCGATGGCGAACCGCCACGGGTTGCGGAGGCCGTACACCCAGATTTCGCTGTTGAACGGGTTACCGTCCGGCAGCTGGTAGCCAGCCTCGGTGGCCGACACGTCGAGTCGCAAGATAGTGCCCAACGGATTAGTGGTGTCCTGGGCAGGTTCCCCGCCGGAGCCCCCGTCGCCGACAGCCACGTACAGCAGGCCGTCGGGCCCGAACTCCAGGTGACCGGCGTTGTGTCGCTCGGCCGGTTGATCGATGGTCAACAGAATCTCCATTGACGTCGGATCGGCCGGAGGTAGCGGGCTTGGTGGCCCGGCGGTGACAAAGCGGGCTAGGACAGTGTTGCCTTCGGCGTTGGTCCAGTAGGCATAGAACCTGCCGGTCTCTTCGAACGCCGGGTCGAAGGCCAGGCCGAGCAGACCTTGTTCAATGCTGGACGACAGCAATGTTGCCGGGTCGGTCAGATCCAGGAACGGCTGCTCCGACACCTCGCCGGTTACGAGATCTACCGACTTGACCATGCCTTCGCGCTCGACCACGACCAGATGCTCGGTGCCGGGGACGGCGGCGACGTGCACCGGTTGGTCGAATCCGTCGGCCAGCAGTTCGGCGCCGAGTCCGAGCAGCGAATCAAGGGGAGCGGTCGTTGTGGTCGCTTCGAGCGTGGTGGCTGTGGTCGAGGCGTCGTTCTCGGCCGGTTGTTCGCCTGACGAGTCGGCGGCTGGCTCCGCCGTGGTGGCCTCAGTCGCAGCTGGTTCAGCCGTGGTTACCGACGGCAGGGTTGAGTCGCCCGTCTCGTCCAAGCCGGCTGATGTGGCGTCGTCGGCCACGCAGGCTGCGAGGGCTATCGACAAGAGAAGGGGTCCCAGTGTTCGCCCGATGGTTCGGCTCCAGTCCGTTCGGCTCCCATCCGTTCTGGTCACAGTTCGTCCTCTCCTGGGATGGCGTTCTCGTTGTATCGGCCGTAGAAGTTCCACAGGATCCATCCTCCGCCTCGCTGCTCCACCTCGTTGATTTGGGCTCTGACCTGATCCGGCCGGTACTCGAAGGCCTGAAGCCATGGCCGCATCAACGTGGCCGGTGCCAGGCGGGGGATGCCACCGTCGAGGGCATGAGCCACCACCGGTCCAGGGTGTTCGTTCGGATCTTCGAAGCCGATCCAGCCGGGGCCGTAGTGGCTGGGGTAGATCATGGGGCTGACCGCGTCGACCGACGCCGACACCGCTTCCACTGTTTGGCCGATTCCCTCGTCGCCGGGACTCGACATCACTACGCCGAAGATGGCGGCTGACACCGCGCAACCTTGGGCGGCCAGCCGTGTTCGTGCTTCGGCCAGAAAGGATCCGATTACCTCTGCTCGTTCGTCGGTCGTGGCGGGGATCCGGCCCAGGTCTCGGGCTTGCTCGGCCGCCTGGCCTTCAGGGAAGCGCACGTAGTCAAACTGGATTTCATCAAACCCGAGTTCGCACGCTTCGGCTGCCAGCGCCAGCGGATACTCCCAGTTGTCCTGGTTGGCGGCGTCGATCCAGTCAGCGGCCAGCTGCGCTTCGGGCACGGCGTTGGTCCACAGCCGGTCTTCGAAGGTCACGATGCGGGTCACCGTGTACAGGTCCCGATCTTGGGTCTTGGTGAGCAACTCGGCCGGGTTGTAGGTCAACTCCGCTGTCCCGATTGATTGGGCCAGCTCGACGTCGGACTGATAGAGCACCTGGTCGTTTTCGTCTTTGGTGTCAAACACCAACGTGTTGATCGCTGACCCGTCGGTCATGGCCAGAAGTGCGTCAAAGCGGTCGGCGTCGGCGGCTACCTCGGCTGACACCCGTAGGCCCCTCACCGTGAACGGCGTCAGTTCAATGGTGACATCCGAGCTGGCCTGGCCTATGACAAGACTGGTCTCCGCCCACGCCGGTCGGGTCACGGTGACCGTCTCGCCCCGGGTGGCGGCGATCGAGAACCCGCCGTTGTCGTCGGTTCTGGTTGAGCCGTCGCCGGTGGACAACACGACCCCGGCCAGTGGGGAGCCGTCAACGGCCGACACCACCATGCCGGAAACCTCAACCTCTGGTGCCTCGGGCGTGGTTGTGTCATCGAGGGTGGTGGCAGTGGCTGCCGTTGAGGTAGGCGACAACGGAGGGGCGGATGTGGTGCCGTCCGGCACCGCCGTCTCGGCGGATGCCTGGTCACGGTCGGCTGCTGAGAAGTCAGCCACACCACATGCGGTCACCAACAAAACGAACGCGGCAACCGGCACTGATCTCGTCGCCCGACGAATCCGCCTGTCGCACACCAGTCCGAGCGTATCGGCGGGCCGACGTCACACGTTCCGATGGTCAAAAGCTCCAGCCGATGAGTCAGGATGGGTTCATGGCATCAAGCGACGAGCTTTCACCGACTGCTTGTCTCGGCACGACGGTTTTCCGAGATGACTTCGACCACGGTCTGGATTCCTCCGTTTGGCGGGCCGGCCTCTATTGGGGTTTCACCAATCCGGCCAACAATGAACTGCAGACCTATTCAGACGATCTCAACGACGGGCTTCACTACGAAGTCTCGGACGGAACCCTGAAATTGAAGGCGTCGCTACGAAACGGCGTGTACACGTCTGCGGCTCTAACCGTGGACACGTCGACACCCACGTTCACCGAAGGCTGCTATGAGATGCGGGCCCGGTTTCCCCACCGCGGCGCGGGAACGTGGCCGGCCTTTTGGCTGGCCACGTGGGACGGAGGTGTCGACGCTGCCCGCCGACCTGAGATCGACATCGTCGAACACATTGGCACCGAACCGCATGAGGCAAAGTTCGCCGCCCACTATCTCACACCATCAGGTTCCAAGAACCAGACGTCGGGCTCCGCCGACCTGGATTCCCCCGGCGACTTTCACACCTACAGTGCGCGTTGGTCGTCGACCGGCATCACCTGGTTTGTGGACGGCTCCCCTGTTCATGAAACCTCCGACACCACCGATCAACCGTTCTTCCTCCATCTCAACCTGGCCATCGGAGGCTGGGGAGGATCCCCCGATCCGGGGCTGTTCGCCGACGGTGCCCAGCCCGTTTTTGAGATCGCCTACGTTGCCGTGACCCGCTAGCGACTGTTAGTCGTTTGCCCGTCAACGAAGGGTTGACGCTATGGAGAGGGGAGATTGTCGAGCGGCCCGTCGGTACACTTTGGGCGTTGGCGGGTGGCCGCTGAGTTGACTGGGCGGTTGGTGGACAAAAGACAACGATTGGTGCGCAGGTACTTCATCCTTTGGCCTCTGCTATTGGTCTCGGCGGGATGCCAGTCGTCGGATGACAGTGCCCTTGAGGGCCAGCTTTCCGCCGTGACAATCCCGGAGATCACGGCCCCGCTTGATGCCGCCACCACTGACGAACCCCGATCCGGCGTTCTCGAAGTGGTTGCTGCGGACACAGATGATGCGGATACAGCGTCAACGGATGCAACATCAACAACGTCAGCGGTTACGGCATCAACCGATACAACGTCGATGTCCACAACATCAACAACGTCTGCGATTTCGACGACAACATCGGTCGTGTCAACGACGTCGATGTCCAGTTCCACATCCACGGTCGCTCGTCCCGAGGGCGGCAGCTTCAGCATGGAGCCGTGGCAGGCCGAAGGATCCGATCCCCGCGTCGGCGACTCACTGGTCTTCGACGCCCTACGAGAACGGTTTGTAACCTCTAACGGCAATGGCTGGCGGCACGAGCTGAAGATCAAGCAGGACCAGCGAGTGGCAATGACCGCCGCCTACGAGGAGCTTTCAGCCACCCTGACGGCGGAGTTGTCCGACGGTTCAAAAACCATTGTCGCCCAACACCACGCCGACGGAACCGGCACCATCGTCAAGCTGTACATCGCCGACACCGGCGAAGGCGGTCTGCTCGACAGCCAAGCGAAAAACGGTGTCTTCGACGTATACGTTCGAATGGCTCGTAGCGACGGGTCAGGGGAGGCAAAGTACGCGCTGGGCACCATCCGAAGCGGCGACAGCTTCCGCTTCTCGATGATCAACGACTACGGAACCGTCACGATGAGCGCTTTCGGCCAGCGGTTCGAGCTTGAAGTTGAGGACAGCTCAAAGTCGTTCTTGAAGTTCGGGAACTATCTCCAAGCCCAGGACGCCGAAACCGGAGAGGACGTCGACGACTCCGGCGACTGGGCGTCCTTCTATTCAGATGCTGGAATCACCACCAGCGTCTTGACCTTCTCCGACGTGACTCACATCCGACAGGTCAGCTAGCCCTCCCGTGCCGGGCCCGCAATCGACTGCGGGATAATACCTTGCCGGTTTCTTGCCGATTCGTTCGCGCTTGCTTGCCGTCGGTCGCATTCCCTGAACATCTGAGCACGTTCGATGACGTTCACCACGACGCGAGCGCGTTCGTTCTCACAACGATGACGAACAACAAAAGGGAGTAAGACGATATGACGGACACCAACGAAGTGCCGAAGACCAACAGACACTACGCCTTCGTCGCAGCGCCGTTACTGGTGGCGGCTCTGGCCGTGCTCGCAGCGTGCGGCAGTGACGAGTCAGGGGCAACCGCCGACGACTCGACGACTGACGTGGCGGTCGGGGGCACCGGCGCCTTTCAAGCCGAAGTCTGGGCCGACAACTGGTTTGCTCTTTATGTGAACGGCGAGCTTGTCGGCGAAGACTCCGTACCGATCACCACCGAACGTTCCTTCAACGCAGAGACCATCTCCTTTGACGCCACCTACCCGCTGACCATCGCCATCGAAGCCAAGGACTACATCGAAACAGACTCGGGCCTGGAGTACATCGGGGAGAACAATCAGCAGATGGGTGACGGCGGAATCATCGCTCAAATCACTGATACATCGACAGGCGAAATCGTGGCGGTCACCGACGCCGACTGGGCAACATATGTCATCCACAAAGCTCCTCTCAACACCGAGTGTGAGAACGCCGGAGATCCCGACACCGACTGCCAGTTCGAGATTGTCGACGCCCCATCGGGCTGGACTGAAGTTGGCTTTGACACCGCTGACTGGGCGCCAGCATCCGTCTGGAGCGAAGCCGATGTTGACCCGAAGATGGGCTACGACGAGATCAGCTGGGACGGTTCCGCCCAGCTGGTGTGGGGCAGTGACCTGGAGGTCGACAACACCGTCTTGATGGTGACAACCATCGACGGTTGATCCTGACAGTGAGGCTGCCGACCGAGCCGATGGCCAACCAGCTACCAATGACTTGCCGCAACACGACTTTTGGTCCACACTCGCCCGGTGGCAGCGGTACTCGGCCTTCTGGCCGCTATGTCAATTGGCATGTCCGACCTCTTCGGGCGCAAGGTGGTAAACGCATCGACGGTGGTCACCGCCGGCTCCACCATGCAGATTTTCGGGTCGGCAGCCATGGTGGCGGTCGCAGTAACGTCCGGCAGCCAGTTCGACCTTGGCGACTTCGCCTGGGGGGCTCTGTCCGGCATAGGCATCGGGGCGGGAATCTGGTTCTACTACTCGGGTTTGTTGGCGTCCAGCTCGGCCATTGTTGCCCCCATCGTGGCTTCGCTGGGCGCCCTGATCCCGTTTGCCTACACGGTAATCCGAGGTGACACCGGAACCTGGGTCGCCTTGCTGGGGGCGGCATTAACGGTTAGCGGTCTGGTGTTCGTGACCGGCGGGTCGGTGTCCCGGGAGTCGCTGCGGTCCGGAGCGTTGTGGGGTGTTCTCGCCGGGTTGTCATACGCTCTCGGTGGCATTGGCTTTGTGGAGGCGTCAGGTGGGTCGGGCTGGTGGCCTGCCGTCAGCCAACGTGGCACCGCCGCGGCACTCATGGTGGCTGTGGCGTTGGCTATGCGCGTGTCGCCTTTGCCGCCAAAGTCGCAGTTGGGTAACGCCACTGCGCTAGGCGTCGTCGTCGCCCTTACCTCCACCCTCTATCTGGCCGCACTCAGCTTGAACCCTTCGATCGGGGTTATCGCCGTGTCCGTGTTCCCAGCGTTCAGCGTGATGATTGGGCGCACCGTTTTCGCCGACGCCATTCGCCCGGTCCAGATGCTAGGAATAGCTCTGGTAATAGGAGGCGTCGCCGCTGTCAGCGTCGGCTAGGTGCCAGATAGGGGAGACAATCAGCCCGTCTTGGCTGGAATCTGGCCAGACCGATACCGTTGAGCCTCATGTCGAACCCCGCGGTAGCCACCCCCGTCGTCGATTGCCTGCAGTACTCCAACTGGAGTGAGGAGATCTTCCGGCAGTTCGCCGCCGCCCCGGTGCATGCCGTACACGTCACCATCGCCTATCACGAGTCGTTCAGGGAGATGGTGCTGAACCTCGAAGAGTGGAACCGTTGGTTTGAACGGTTCCCGGACCTGATCGTTCCCGGTCGAACCGGTGACGAT
>CALJMD010000293.1 GCA_937981915.1 uncultured Acidimicrobiales bacterium | reverse complement strand
TAGGCGAAGTTGAAGTCGATGTCGGTCGGCACGGCCATAACGTTTGTTCCGTCGCCGTGGCGATCGGTCACGATTGATATCCCCGGAAAGTCACCTACCCAGGCCAGCTCACGAGCCAGCGGCAGGTCGCCGTGGGCGATGATGGCTGTTCGATAGCCCCGTCGGCGGAGCTCGGAACATCCAAAGGAAACTGCCTGGTTCAGGCCCGGTTGCGGTGGCGTCATCACGTTGGCTCCGTGATCTATCGCCCATCGTTTCACGGTGTCATCGTCGCAGACCACAAAGGTGTCTAATGGCGCAGCTGCTACCACAACTCTCGATGCTGACACCCGAGCGAGAAGCGAACGATCGACGCTGCTTAACGCGTCAGCCAGGCGGGCCTTTGCCCGATCGAACGTCTTGACCGGGATGATCACCGCCCGGGGATCGTTGAGTTGTCTGCTCTGTTGGGGGGTACCGGCCACTTCAGGAAACTCTAGTATTGGTCGGTACCGAACCCCCTGGGAGAGACGATGTCGAACAGCAACGATGCGGCGCAGCCTGTCGAGTCGCTACGGGTCCTTGTTCTGGGCGGAGGCTCGTGGGGCACAACAGTGGCTCACCTGTGCGCCCACAACGCCCCTACCACCCTCTGGGCCCGTGACGAGAATGTGGTCGACGCCATCAACAACGACCACGTCAACCCTCGTTACCTGCCCGACTACCGCCTGCACCCTACGCTGACGGCCACCACTGATTTGGAATCGGCGGCTGCCGACACCGACCTGGTCGTTCTCGGCGTACCGACCGGGGCGTTGCGCTCGACGTGTGACACCCTAAGCCACTATCTGCGGCCATGGGTGCCGGTAGTGAGCCTGGCCAAAGGGTTCGAGCCCGAAACCGGGTTTCGGATGACTCAAATCGTGTCCGACGCTCTTCCCGGCCGTCCGGTCGGTGTGCTCACCGGACCGAACCTGGCCAAAGAGATCATGGCCGACAACCCGACTGGGGCAGTCGTGGCCATCAGCGATCAGCACATCGCCCGATGCCTGCAGGATGTGTTCATGACGCCGACCTTCCGGGTCTTCCTCCATCACGATGTGGTCGGCTGTGAGCTGGGCGGCGCACTCAAGAACGTGTACGCCATTGCGGCGGGTTTCGCTGAAGGCCGTCAACTGGGGGACAACGCCCGGGCCGCCATCATTACCCGCGGGTTGGCCGAGCTGATCGAATTGGGCTCCGCTATGGGAGGCGAACCGCTGACGCTGGCCGGAATGGCCGGTATGGGCGATCTCATCGCCACCTGCATCAGCCCGCAGAGCCGAAACTCCCAGGTTGGTCGCAAGCTGGGGGAAGGCATGACGCTTGATGAGATACTGGCCGACATGAACCAGGTAGCCGAAGGGGTCAAAGCAGCCAAGGTCGTCCGGCAACTGGCCGAAGAGCACGGCGTGACAATGCCTATTGCCGAGCAGGTGTACGGCGTGTGCTGGGAGGGGACAGACCCTGACTTTGCTCAGGACGCTCTACTGCGGGGACGTCTCGGTCACGAGCAGGCCCTAGAACGCAGCCAGACTCAGACCGGCTTGTCGTGAGCGGCTCTACGGCTGATGCCGTCACCCCGAATCCGGTTGTCGACTCAATGACCGTGAAACCTCGTTGGTCGCTCTCGTCGGCGTCATCATCGTCTGCATCGCTGTCATCTGCATCGCTGGCAACTGCGGCCACTGTCGGCACACTGGATGCCGACTTTCCCGCCCTCGTCGATGAGGCCGGTCTCATTTCGCCACTCGGTGCTTCCTGGTCACTTGACTGGTGGATTGGTGGTGACGACCGCTGGTACTTCCCGTCCTCCGAACCGACGGTGCGTCAACGCCGCCTCGGATCGGGACCCGTTATCGAAACCTCGATGCGCATCCCGTCCGGTGACGCCGTCGCCACGGTCTACGGAACCCGGTCCCCGTCACAAGGCGGGCACGCCTCCGATGTTGTCGTGGTCGAAGTCACCAACCGTTCCCCGGTCCCGGTTGCCGTGGTCATGGCCATCCGCCCGTACCCGTCGAGCAACGGCGCCGCGGTAGAACTTGCGGAAAACAACGAGTCGCTGGCCATTAAGGCGATCAACTCGACGACGGTGGCAATCAACGACCTCATGTTGTTGTTGCCCCGACCGGCGGGCGGTGCGATTTCATCGAGCGACGGTGACATTGTCGACGCCATCGAACACGGCGCTGCCCTCGAGGGGCTCGACCCGGTCTCCGGGGCGACGGCGACTGCAGCGGTCATGTTTCCTCTGCCTCACTCAACGACGCTACGTTTCGTAGTGGCCGAGCGGCCGGTTGAGACCGACCGACTTCCCGACAGTGAGAGCGTTGCTAAAGGGTGGGGGTCCGTGATCGATGGGGGAGCGCGGTTCTCGACCCCAGACGACGGGGTGGATCATCTTCTCGGAGCGGCTCGGGCTCGCCTCCTCATGGGTACCGCCGATGTGCACGACGAGATCGATCACGTCATCGACGGAGCTCCCGGCGCGGACACTAAGGGTCTCTTGGGTCGGTTGCGGAAGCAGCCGATTTCGGACGCTGAGAGCTGTAACGGGGGAGCGGGTGACATTCTCGCCGCCCTGGCCCACTGTGGGCACTGGGACGCCGTTGAGCGGGCTCTGACCCATCTGGCCGACACAGCGGTAATTCGCTGCGAGTCATCGTCGACGGGCTCTCGACTGGTAGCCGGTGCCAGTGTGGCCGCCGCCCTCTGGCTGGCCGACAACGCTGACGGCACTCACGACAC
>CALJMD010000292.1 GCA_937981915.1 uncultured Acidimicrobiales bacterium | reverse complement strand
ATGACGGCAAAAGCCATCAACACGACAAAACGCTTCACGGAAAGACTCCTCAGATGGCCGCCCCCGACCACTTCACACGCTAGTCACCGGCACCTCACATGAGCAAGCTGCGACAGTCACGAACGCCACGAGGCCACCGGGTCGCCGACAACGTCGGTGTCCACGGTCACACCGAGCCCGGGGCTTGTTGGCGCCGTGACTCCCCCGTTGGTCAACTCGATGTCGACTTCGTCAGAGTGAAACCGCCCGGTCGACGTGGACACCATCTGGCGGACATCCAGGGCGCAACGAAGGAACTTGGCGTCGATGGTTTGGGCGAGATGCACGATTGCCGCGAACGACACCTCGGAGCCAACAGTGTCTTGGACACTCATGGTCAGACCGGCCGCTGTTGCTATGTCACGTTGGCGACGACAACGGGTCAGGCCACCGTTTTTGGAGATCTTCAAACCGATTCCGTCCCCAACCCCGTCGGCGATGAGGCGAAGAATGGACGCTTCATCGGTTGCTAGTTCGTCAACGATGATCGGAACGTCGGTCCGTCGAGCGAGGCTCACGGTTTCGGTCCACGTTGAACACGGCGCTTCAAGCACGAAGTCGAGATCGTCGCCGACGAGACGCAGAAGCCGAAGCGCATGCTCGACGGTCAAGCCACCGTTGGCGTCGACAATGAAGTACTCACCGGCACGGGAATCACTCAGACTGGCCCTGATTCGTTGGGCGTCGAGACGGGGCCCGCCTTCAGCCTCGAATGCCCCGACCTTGACCGAATGGCCCCGGTAGCCCTGTGCCCGGAACCCGTCCACTCGCTGTTTCATGTCATCGGGGTCGCCGGCGTGAATAGACGAGATCAAGGGCACGGGGTCGCTGGTTCGACCTCCGAGCAGGTCACACACCGGCATGTCGACGCTCTTGCCGAACAGGTCCCAGCATGCGACATCGATAGCGGTCTTGGCGTGCAAGTGGCCGACCAGCGTCTCGTCCATCGTCTGGTTGATGCGGTCGACCATCCTCGGGTCCGCTCCGAGCAACCGCGGGGCCATCTCACCAATCCCGGCTCGCACTCCGGCAGCGTGGGCGGCAATGTAGTTCGCTCCGAACGGAGTGGACTCACCCCAACCCTGCAATCCGCTGTTGGCCGTGATCCGAACCAGCGTGGCGTCGAAACTGTCGTAGCTTCTCCCGCCGGACAGCATGTAGGTGCCGCCGCTGTAGGGCAGGTCGACCTGGAAGACGTCAATGGCCACAATTCTCATACTGCACGAGGGTAGAAGGCCAGGCCACGTGTGTTACTACACTGCGGCCATGGCCGATCAACCAGCAGCCGACCATCTACCAGACGAACAGCTGACGGCCGAAGACACTGTCAACCGAACGTCGCAGGCAGTGCTGGAGTTCGGTCGAGGTTGGATGATGGCCGACACCACGGTGGCCCGCTCAGCCGAATTGGGCCTGGACGGCCCGTTGGGCTTCTGGGCCAACGGTCGAGCCGGAGTGTTGGGAGACGTCGACGCCGACCTGGCCGCTGCTGCCATTGGTTTCATGGCACCGGACCTGGTCCGGCGTCATTGGGAAACGCCATGTGACCTGACCCATCACGATCGAACCGATGCCTACGCCGAGGCAGCCGCCGCCTGGGGTCGCACCGTGTTAGCTCAGATGGACGAGGCCGATGTGGTCCGCTTGGGTGATTTGGCCAATCGGATCGCCGACTCTGCGCAGGCCTCGACCGGGATGCTCTTCGCCGGGTGGCGAGCGCTCGACCAGCCCTCGGATCCGGCCGGCCGGGCCACCGTGGCGTTGAACGTGGTTCGAGAGATGCGAGGAGGTGCTCACCTGAGCGCCGCGTACGGAACCGGGCTCGGCCCTCACGCTTGCATTATGTCGACCGACGACCCAATCCGGGGTGGTGCATCGTGGGCGGAGACGTTCGGCTGGGCTTCCCCTCACCCACAACCCGATGCCGAACGCCGGGCCGAAGCGGAACGAGTTACCACCCAGATCTGTGCTCCGGCGTATGAGGCGCTGGATCAGGCTGAGCGTCGCGACTGGGTCCGCCTGGTCACCGCCGCTCGTGCCGCCATGGATTAGACGTCGCTGACATGTTGCGATCCCCCAAGACGCTTGTTGTTGCGGTATTTGCGTTGGCCGCGGTCTGTGCCGGATGTGCGGCTGACCAGGCTGAACCGGTGGGCCAGGCCGTCAACGTCATCTGTGACGCTCCGGAGGGGAGCTGGACCAACCTTGATGGTGAGTCCCCGCAATGGCGAGCCGACGTCGACAACCGGGTGGACTGGACTGACGAGGGCGGATGTGCGATCAACTTGGAGTTCGTTTTCCACACCTTCGGCTCGGATCACTGCGGGTGGGAGAAGACCGAGCGGATCTCCATTGGCGTCCCCTTCGGCACGCCGTACACCGGTGACCGTGCCGATCCGCCCGGCCAGGACTGGGAACCAATGTTCTTCCACAACACCGACGGCGACTTCGACCGACTGCCTCCGGGTGAGGTCATCGGCATCGACGAACTGCCACCCGGGGCAACCGACCTGGGCTTGCGCTCGGCGGGTGGCCGCCAACTGTGGGCGGCCGACGACGCTACAGCGCTCTACGAGATTCGCGGCGACACCGTCCGAGTCTTCGTCCCCGCCTCCGACGACGAAATCTCGTGCGCATGAAGAGGCGTGCTCCATCCGCTGACACCTTAGGCGCTACCTGACGCTCGACCTTGTGGGATAGTTTGGGTTGAAGGTTGGACGCGGTGGAGGCGGCGGCAGGGTATGGCAATTTATCAGGAGCACTTTCTCGATAACCGAAAAGGCTGGCCCGAAAGCGACAAGCCGGGTGCCGTGATGGCCGTACCCGACGATGGCTACACCTACGAGGTGAATACGGTCGGAGGTACAAACCAGTGGCGCGTCACTGCGCCAGGTCGACCACCAATGCCTACCGATTACACCTTGAGTCTCGTTATCGAGCAGCTGGTCAATCCGGAAATCGCCACTTACGGCCTTATGTTCAATCGGCTCGACGAGGACAACATGGGCCAGTTGTTCATCTCCACTTCAGGTTGGGTCAGAGTTGATGCTGTAGTCGGCGGTGAGACAGTTACGTTGCTTGGCTGGCAGGAATGTCTGCAGCTGAGAACCGGTGAGCGCGCCGTCAATCAACTTTCAGTTGGCTGCTCGCCTAACACCGTTGTCGTGCAGGTGAACGGTGAGCACGTTGCAACGCTTCCGTGGGTGGGACCACAACGGGGCGAAAGTTTTGGCTTGATGTTCGGCGGCGACCTGATTCTCCGAGTTCACAGCCTGGTCGCCAATGACCGTCTCATCACCTCTCCGGAGACTGATGAGGCTGAGCGACCAGCCGACACGTTGGAAGGCGTCCTGGCCGACCTGGACGCACTCATCGGAATGGCTGAGATAAAGAGCGAGGTTCGAACTCTGATGAACTTGCTCGCCATCCAACAGCGCAGGACAGCCGCTGGTCGAGCGGATCTACAAATCTCGAACCATGTGGTTTTGGTGGGACCACCGGGGACCGGAAAGACGACCATCGCTCGCATGTTGGGGCGCATCTACTTTCACCTCGGCCTCTTATCCAAGGGGCATGTGGTTGAGACCCACCGAGCGGGCCTGGTCGGGCAATACATCGGCCAAACTGCCCTCAAAGTTCGAGAGCGTCTGGATGAGGCACGCGGCGGGATCCTCTTCATCGACGAGGCCTATGGACTCAAGCCGTCCGGGGGCGACTCGAAAGACTTCGGCCAAGAAGCAATCGACACGCTCCTCAAAGAGATGGAAGACAATCGGGGCGACCTCGCTGTTGTCATCGCCGGGTACACCTCGGAAATGGACCGGTTTCTCGACGCCAACCCGGGAGTGAAGTCGAGGTTCAATCGATACTTCTCGTTCCGGGACTTCGAACCCCAAGAGCTCATGGGTGTGTTCAGCCTGCTCTGCCAACGGGCTGACTACTCGCTGACCGAGGAAGCGACAGCATCGGCCACCCAACACCTGACCGAAGCCCATCGCTATCGCACGTCATCGTTCGGCAACGGTCGCTACGCCCGCAACCTGATGGAGAAAGCGGCCGAGCGTCAAGCCAACCGATTGGCCAGCCTCGATGCAGTTTCCGACGAGGCGCTCGACGTGTTGGAGGCTGCCGACATCCCAAGCGAATTGCTTCGCGG
>CALJMD010000291.1 GCA_937981915.1 uncultured Acidimicrobiales bacterium | reverse complement strand
GACACGCTCGACTTCGAGCTGAACGCAACCGCAGCAGATCCTGATGCGACGGCGGTTGCGACCGTCTCCCAGCTAGGAAGCGAAACCATGTACCGACTCTGGCTAGGCGGCCTGAACCCGACTGGAGACCAACACTTCTATGCGGCCTGGCTGGTCGACCCGAACACCGTCGTCGACGGTGCGGTGGCCATGGCCGAAGCCCAGGTTCTCGGATCGTTCCGGTGGACCGTCAACGGCCAGCCGATTGTGTTGGGCTTGGACGGCGTCGAGCCACGATTCGACCATTTGATCGTCACGCTCCAAGGCCCGACTGACCCACCAGGTCCAAGCGGGGTAGTGGTTCTCGAAGGGAGCGTGCGGGCCCCCGGTTCGTAGGCGGTGAGTGCTAGGAGTCGGCCAACAGAAGTCGGTCGGGATTCTCAGCCAACCACTGGGAAGCATCGACTTCGGTCTCTTGTCGGTAGCCGACGGGTAGCCGAAGGAGACCCGCCGATGACAAGAAGTTGACCTCCCAGGCATGAAAGGCGAAGTATGCGTCTTCGTCGGCCGCCAGTACGGAGGAGACTGCGGTCACCGCGTCCACGTAGTACCCGGAGTTGTTGTAGCCGCGAACCGCCTTGGCCATATCTTCCGGCCCTCCTCGCACCACGAGGTAGGTGGCGGCTCCCGGTATGGCGTCCGCCGGGTCTGTCGGGTCGCCTTCGCAGCACTCGGCCCACGTCGTCGGCAAGAATTGCATCGGACCGACCGCCCCGGCCGACGACACTCCGGTGATGCGGCCCGTCCGGGTTTCGATGAGGTTGATGGCGGCCAGGTACGTCCACGGAACGCCGGTCTCCGCCTCTGCTGCTTTGTACAGAGAGAGAAGACGATCAGCAGGTTCAGGCTCGATAATGTGCCATGCGGGGAGCGTGTCGTGCACGCCTTCTGATTGGACCAGCGCTGACAACGCATTGCGGGCCGTCCAGTTCAGTTCAACTGCGCTGGTGACACGTGAGTCGGCCGCGGCGAGAACCTCGTCGACCCAAGCACGATTGTTGTCGAGCAGGCGATACAGCAGTTGTTGACGGCGCCCGATCGGCGCGAGCTCGTCGGCGGTGCGCTCGACGCCGTCGAGCTGGCGGATGCTCAGCTCAATCTCGGACAACTCTGTGGCTAGTGAGGCTGCATCTTTCGGCCATGATCGCCACTCGTCAAATGACGTCGACGAAGGCGCCGTTGAGCTGTCCGCATCCTCTTCGGATGCAGGGCCAATCGGAGCGACCGACAATATCGATCGCTCGACTGTTGACGGCACTACTGTTGTCGTCGCCTCCGGTATGGCGGAGTCAACCGGGACTGACGTCTCGGTTGGGGGAGATGTGGCGGTCGGGAAGGGGGAGCACCCAACCGCCACAACACCCAATACCGCCGAATACTGGAGCACGCGTTTCATCGCTGCTCCCATGAGGTCACTATTGCATAGGTTCATGGAATCTTGTGCGATAGCACTATGGGCGAATTTCCCACCCATGCCTTTTCTCACCAATACTCCTAGGTGAGAACACAATGGTCCACGATGTTGATGCGTCCGCAGTTACTGAAATGAAGCCGCCCAGGGCACTGCGGGTGTCGACACGTTGATCCCATCGAAAGTCATAGGAGGAGCCGGACAGGACGCCCTGTCCGAGTAGGACCGGCCTTCGGGTTGGCACCTGAAGGGAGAATGCGGCGGTGTCGCTCGTCGTGGCGGATTCTGCCTCTTCGGGAGTGTGTCGGAACAGTAGGTCGACATAGAAGGTCCCTGGCCCAAGCTGAATGACGCTGTGTTGTTCATCCGTGCCCGTGCCGCAGTACCAGTGGGTGCCGGCCGGGTACCACTGGTGGTAACCGGCCAGCGGCGGGACGGTGTTCGTAGCGAGGGTGAACTCTTCGGTTTCGCTCATGGACAAAACCATGAGTGCTCTCGGGTAGCCCCGTTCGATGACGGTGGTCCAGTGGGTCAGGTCATCTCCGCTGGGACGCTGGTTCCTTAGGTTTTGATAGGTGACTTGAACGAACTGCTGGTCGGAAAGACTGCCATGCGCTTGAAGGAAGTCGTTCGAGCGCAGGATGCTGCTTGAGATGTCGGCCAGCGTCGTTTCGCCACGTTGGTACCGATCGGTCCAGATGTGAAATTCGTTGGCCGACGGGGGCCGCTGAAGATAGGCGTAGTACAGCCGGGTAATGGAGTCGGTCAACTCGGGGCACGCACTCGGATAGCTGTCGGCCGAGGTGGCACGAGGTGGCATTGCGAGGACTGATCCCAGGGCGATCAGAGCTGCGATCAGCGCGAAGACGGCCTGACGTCCGAGTTGATCAGTTGTCCGCACCTTGCCGATCATGAGTTTCATCCAGTGGTCTAGCGACCAGATCCTATCAAGTTCATGTTGCTGGAGCTAAAGGCAGCCTATCGCATGTAGTGATTTCGGTGTGACTTCCCTGGGGTGAGGCGATGGGCGATAGGGTAAATATCTTCGTGTCTGGATCGTCTATTACCTGTTGTTGCTTGGACAATGAGACATGTTCTTATAAATGAATATGGGTAGAAATTCTGAGTGATATTGACGACTAATTCGGCTATTTTGACTGATGTAATGGCAAGGGACTTGGGAACAACGTTGGAGCGGCAGACGCCGTCCGGAGAACTGCGACAGTTTCTCGACCCGCTTAACCCGGGCGAGTACTTCGACCACGGCCCTGCCCGCCTTTACGGAATCGACGAAGTCCTCGAACTCGAGGCCAGGAGGCGCGGTCGTCAACTTGGTGAAGACGAGTTTCAGTTGGTGGCAACTGATGGCGGCCTGATCTTCTGTCGAGCGTCGATATGTTTCGCCATCGCCGCTCGTTGGCGAGATCTTGCTCTCCACCGACCTGACAAACGGCTTGACGAGTCCGGGCGTGTTGATCTGGCGGTTGACTGGCCGACCCACGGGGAGTTGACGTTCACTGTCACTCCTCGGCTGGGTACAAACATTTATCGTCGTTGGCTTCATCTGAGAGAACAGGACGACAAGCGGGCCCACGTGTCGCGGGAGAGCGGGCTTGAGATAGCTCGCAACACCGATCCGCACAACCCGGTCACCGTTGTTCTTGATGAGGATACGAAGCAAGCGATAATGGGCGAGTTGGCGCCCGATGACATCGTCATCGAAGAGATTTCCGTTGATAGTCCCGCCGGTGAGGAAACTGCTGGCGATGAAGGCCCAGTCGGAGAAGACCCGGTCGCTGAAGAGGGCGCTCATGAGGAGATGATGGAGGCGGGTCGAATCGAGCCGTCGACCACTGACTCCACGACACCGTCCACATCGTGGACAGAGCCCGGATTGGAGTTAACGGGCGGCGAGACGTTGTTCGTACTTCCGGAACGCAGCGATGCCGAGCACCCACCTGTCAGCGCGTTGTCGACGATTGATCCCGACGGTCTCGATCTGAACCTCGACGCGGTCTTCATGCCTGAGGCATCAACGTCGCTTGAGCACCATCCAACCGACCTCATGCCCTCGGTAGAGGGTCCCGCTATCGATTTGGATTCCGGCACTCAATCCGAGCCCCGTCTCGACGCTTCTGAAGACGTCGACGAGATTGATGCGCTGGGGCAGATCGATGCTCGAGACCAGCCAGATCCCGATGAACTGATCGATGACCGCGGTGACAGCAGCGATCCTATCGGTGATCACCTCGGCGACGACGGAGTGGCCACGGACCCCAACCAGACCATACGGCGAACGATCGACCGAGAAGAAGTTGATGCCGAACGCCTGTTGCACTTCGACGTGGAGTCCGAGGACAACGGTGCTGTTGAACCGGCTCAACGCGAACGAGTTAGAGGCGAAAGTCAAACTGATGGCGTGTTCTCCGTCGAACGACCGACGGCAGTGTCCCCAGACGGAAACGGCCCCGGTGTACGTGACGCTGACTTCTCAATTGGTTCGTTCAAACGGCCTGACAATGCCGAACGTCCGACTTCCGGCCGACCGAGTCGCTCGGCGTCGAAACCGTTCGCCGGAGGCATACGCGGCTCGTCGGTAGATGGCGACACAACGCTGGCCGAGATCTGGCACCGGAATCGCGTCTCCATCATTGCCGGCGTCAGCCTCGTTGTGCTGGCCGTCGTCGCCCTGTCCAGCCTGTTGAACAGAGGTGACGACGGAGGAGAAGTTGAAGCCGGGGCCGACATCGAAATCACGATTCCTGAACGCTCCGGCTCTATCAGTCTCCCGTCAGGTGATCCCCTGGACTCGACCAGTACCACCGAACCTCGAGCTCCATTGGTCATCGAAGGATTGACGACTGTTGCCGGCGGTGTGGAAGGCGCCACCGGGGCGGCTGGCCTGGACGACGGAGAGTCGGTCAACGATGGTGCCGGTCAGTCGGATTCGACCGAGCCTGAAGACTCCAACGAGGGCCAGTCGGGAGACGTCGCAATCTGCCACTCGAACTACGGGGGCTGTGTTCCAGTTGCCGCAGATGTCGATTGTGTCGGTGACGGTGACGGCCCGGCGTTTCTGAGCGAAGCGGTAGTGGTGTTTGGTGAAGACGTCTACAACCTTGACACCGACGACGACCGTGAAGCCTGTGAGCTAGGCCAACCGCTCAGCAGCCCGCCCGGCGGTTAGCGGTACCAGCGGGGTTGGCGGTGACCCGCAGGAGGTGGCCCGCCCACTGCCCTCGGTAGCTGCAGACAATCGGTTCAACTGCCGCCGCAGTCGCCCGGTAAAGATCGAGTAGCTCATCAATCTGCTCGATGAGATAGCCGGACAACAAAACCAGGCCGCCGGCATCGGTTAGGGCGACGACCGTGTCTGCCAGTATCCGGTGAGTGGGCAGCAAGACGTTGGCCATGACCAGGTCGAAACGATGTCCGCCGTCCGCCAATGACTCAGCGGTTTCGTCGGTGACGGTGATCGTCGTTTCGGTGGCCTTGGCATTGTCGGCTGCGCAAGCGACGGCCAGGGGGTCAATGTCGATGGCCGTCACCGCTGCCGCCCCGGTCTTGGCCGCGGCAATGGCTAGGACTCCGGTACCGGTCCCGATATCCAGGGTGGACACTGGAACGGCCGGCCCGGTCGCCGCCGTCGCTCGGGCTGTATCCGGCTGAGAGGTTCGATGACGGAGTGCGTCAGGCAGCAGGTCCAAGGCAATCACCGTGGTGACGTGTTGGCCGTGGCCGAATACACCATCGGCGGTCAGAGGAAATTCGATTCGCTCTCCGTTCCAGTTGATTGCTGCGGTCCCGACTGGGCTCCTCCACGGGGTGGGATCAACCGGCTCGATAGTCATCTGGGAGGTGTCGACGGCTCCGACCTCTAGCGCTGCGAGTTCGGCGACGGCGTGCTCGGCCTCGGTGCGGCTGTCGAACCCCGCTACTAGCAGGCCGTCTACCTCGGCGATGCCTGTGGTTCCAAGGTCCCACAGCAGCGAAGTCAGTCCTATCGAAGGTGAGTCGAGTTGCGGTTGCGGCCCGTGTTCGCCCGGTGGTGTGATACGTACAATCCAGCTCACCGCTACCATCGTAGGTCGGTGTCAACTTCTCACGATCCATCACAATCGAGCTCGCCGCCGAGTCCCACCCACACTGTTCGACCGACCCCGGTGACGGGGTCTATTGAGGCACCCGTCGACCAGGTTGTGGCCGCCATTGATATTGGGACCAACTCGTTTCACATGGTGATCGCCCGCTCTCTTCGCTCCGGTGGCTTTGACATCATCACCACCGAGAAGGAGTCGGTCCGGCTTGGTGAGGGTGCTGGCGAAATGAAGCGCCTGTCGCCTGCCGCCATGGATAGAGGCGTCACCGCTCTTACCCGAATGCTCATGGTGGCCGACAGCCACGGTGCCACTATCGCCGCTGTTGCCACCAGCGCCGTCCGGGAGGCCGACAATCGCCAGGAGTTCCTTGACCGGGTGCTTGAAGAGACCGGTCTAAAGATTGAGGTGATCAGTGGGGTGGAGGAAGCCAGGCTTATCCACCTTGGCGTACTGCAAGCCCTGCCGGTTTTCGACCAGCGACTGCTGATGATCGACATCGGTGGAGGAAGCACTGAGTTTCTGATCGGCCAAGGTGAACAGATGGTGGCGGCTCGCTCTATAAAGCTCGGGGCGATTCGACTGACTGACATGTTCTTCGCCGATATCGGCGGCAAGCAAGGTCGACGCAAGCAGATCAAGGAGCAGGCGAAGGCGGCCGCCCGCTGCCGCAAACACGTGCGGAATCTGGTGACGCCGGTGGCGAACGACCTGGCTTCGCTTGGGCATACGATTGTTGTCGGCTGCTCGGGCACGATTACGAACCTGGCGACGATGGCATCCGTCCGGTCATCCGACGGCGGCAAAGGTTCTAGCGATGACGTCGACGCCGGAAGCGGCGGTGGGTCACTCACCTTGACGGCCGCTGAGTTGGACGAATTGGTTGAGCTGCTCATTGAGACACCGAAATCTGAGCGGGCCGACATCGCCGGGCTTGATGCCAAGCGGGTGGACATCATTCTCGGTGGAGCGTTATTGCTGCAGGTCGCCTTCGAACTGTTCGACATCCAGTCGCTGACGGTTTCCCCGTTCGCCTTGCGCGAAGGCGTGTTGTACGACCGCCTCGAGACCGGCATGAGCAGCAGGCGGCTGGCCGATCTACGTCGAACAAATGCCTGGCGCCTCGCTCATCAACTGGACCCCGATGCCGTACACGCCGAGACATGTGCTGTTCACGCACTGACCTTGTTTGATGAGATGGCGAAACTCCACCGCTTCGGTGAGTGGGAACGGCAGCTCTTGGAGATGGCGGCGTTGGTGCACAACGTCGGACTGTTCCTGTCTCATGCCGCACACCACAAGCACACGTACTACATCGTTCGGAACTCCGAACAGCTGACCGGCTTTACCGATCGTGAACTCGAGCTGCTGGCTCTCATCGCCCGCTATCACCGAAAGAGCCACCCGTCGGTGAAGAAACACGCCGAGTTCGCACGACTTGACGAAGCGGATCGCCATCGAGTTCGAGTGCTGGCGGGCCTGCTCCGGGTGGCAATCGGACTCGACCGGGGGCATAATCGGGCGATTTCAAAAATTGCTGTCCACCAGGGCGGTGAAGGCCTGGAAATCTCGGTGGCCCCGCGTGATATAGGATCGGACTTGGCTCTTGAAGTGTTCGCAGCTCAAGAGCGCTCGAATTTGCTTTCGGCGGCGCTAGACATTCCGATTGAAATCGTGACCGGGTCAGGCGATGGAAACCCGACATCGCTTTCGGACCACGACGCAGTTCACTAATCGACATCACGACGGAACAACGGCAGGAGTAGTTTGGTGCGAGTCGCCTATCTGGTCAACCAATACCCGAAGACCAGTCACAGCTTTATCAGGCGTGAGATCGCCGCGTTGGAACGTCATGGCGTAGAGGTCGAGCGTTTCACCATTCGAAAGGTGACCGAGCCGCTGCCCGACGAACGTGATCAGGCTGAAATCGTCAAAACTCAGGTTCTGCTCGACCGAAACAAGGTGCTCACCGAGTCAATGTTGACCGCGGCAGCCAGCCCGGCGGCGGTTGCGTCGGCTCTGGCCGAGGCCACCACTCTGGCCCGGGCGGCCGGGACCAGCCGATCGAAATACGTGGCCTACCTGGCGGAGGCTGCCACCTTGGCGTCGCTACTCAACGACAGCGGCATCAATCACGTTCACGCTCACTTCGGTACCAACTCGGCCACGGTGGCATTGTTGTGGTCGATTCTCTCCGGCGGAACCTACAGCCTTACCGTTCACGGCCCCGAAGAGTTCGACTCCCCGGCGGCCCTGAGCTTGGGCAGGAAGGTTGCCGGTTCGTCGTTTACCGCGGCGATAAGTGATTACTGCCGTAGCCAGCTGTGCCGCTGGACGGCCTATGAGCACTGGGACAAGATCGTGAAGGTTCGTTGCGCGGTCGACGGCAGCTATCTGGCTACACCACCGTCGCCGGTGCCAGAGAAGCAGCGGTTCTTGTTCATCGGGCGTTTGTGCGAGCAGAAGGCGCCGATGCTCCTTTTGGAGGCCGCCATCGAGCTGCTGCAGACCCGATCGTTTGAGTTGGCCTTTGTCGGCGATGGCGAGTTCCGGGACATGATGGAACGTCGCATTCAAGCCGCAGGGGTATCTGATTCGGTTCAGATCCTCGGCTGGCGCAGTGGGGGAGAAGTGCGGGACGAGCTGGAGCGCTCGCAGGTCATGGTGTTGCCGAGCTTCGCTGAAGGTCTTCCTGTGGTGATCATGGAAGCTCTCGCCATCGGTCGGCCGGTCATCAGCACCACGATTGCCGGTATCCCCGAGCTGGTGAAGCACGGCGACAACGGTTGGCTGGTCCCGCCCGGCAATGTCTCCGAGCTGGTCACTGCGATGGCGGCCGCCCTCGATACTCCACAGTCAACGCTGGAAATGATGGGCAAGTCGGGCCGGGCCGCGGTGGAACGCAACCACAACGACGACATCGAAGCCGCCACGCTGATTGGTCATTTCGAGCGGGCCATGAGTGGCCGCGGCTAACGTCGACCTATTCGGTTGCTGACTCCGGCCTAGTTGTCTGTTGTCAGGCTGCCGAAGAAGCGCAGCATCAGGTCACTGAACAGTGGCCCGGCAGCGGTTGTGACCCGGTCAGGTTCGAAGCGGTGGCGAATGGCCAAGCCCTCGCAGATTGCGGTGGCGGCAACTGCCATGTCGTCCACCGTGTAGGGGTCTTCGATTTTGAGGTCGTACATCTCTACGGTGACCTGGAACAGGAACACCAACCGCTGGTGGACCATGTCGTAGCCTTCGCGTATCGCGGCGACTAGCTCTTCATCGGGGTTTTTGACTCCCCAGAACTGAAGCAGGATGAAATAGTCCCACCGTGCTACGAAGGCCTCGAAGTAGGCGTTGCCCGAAGCAGTGATCCACTCCTCCAGCGGCACGTCGGTTGGCATGTTGGCCAGTGAGTCTCGTAGTAGCCGATCGTCGGCCCACTCAAGATTCTTGGCAACGTAGGTGGCCAGCTCGGTGCGGTACTCGTCTTGGGAATCCCAAATGTTGTACGCCGCGCCGGTCGTGAGCCCAACTAGCTCAAGGACGTCGGTTAGTCGGATGTCGATGACCTGTCGTAGGCCATCAGCAACGAGAAGCTCTCGGCCTGCTTCAAGCAGCTTGTGTCTTGTGTCGTCTTTAGTAGCTCTCATAGTCACTTCACTTGTTACTCCAGGGTAGCGCACCATAGTAGGAACGGATGGTCAGTCGGGTTTGGTCAACACTGATTCGTCCAACCTCAACCAGCGGTGTGGCGGAGGCTAGATCAGGGGGAAAGACAACGTCGGCAAGGTCGATCGAGGTTGTTTTCTTGCGTCGGTGAGTCAGTGCTCGGCACAGGTCGAAGAGCGCAAACGGTGCTGATCGGGCAATTATTGCAGTGGCCGCCGTCGAGTGGGTGGGGCCGCCGGTTCGGGCTGGACCGGTGCCGGCTTGTCGCGCCTGATGCCGTCGGTTCTCGGGTTTGATCTGCTGGGATGGGTGATTGTCCCAGTGGGGAAAATCGTGGCTCAAGGTCAGTTGTTTGAACCGCAGCGCGAGGCCGCCAGCCCAATACATCCGGGTGACGTACTCGGCGCAGTGCATGTAGGCGTCTCCGTCGGCGGCCAGTTTCACTTGACTGACGACCAATCGACGCAGTAGTCGTTCGCGCAACGATCCCTCTTGTTGGCGGCCGGCCAACCGTGCGGTGGCTACTGCCAGGGCCAACACCACCATCCCCGCTGTCGGGTAGGGAATGTGTCGTTCGGAGTACAGTTCGATTTGCTCCAGTACGGCGTCAACGTCGAGCCCGTCCGGGCGAAGTATCGAGACTGCGCTGACCTTGGCATGGCGGCGATGAAAGGCCTCAAGGCTGGTCTCGGTGACGCCGTCGTCCGACTCGAGCATGGACAGTCGGTAGTCGTACGACTCGGCGATGCTGCCGTCGCCAGTAACCAGTGCAGCATGGGTGAAGTCGCTCCTGAGGCGTCGTTGGATGAAGCGAGAAAGGGGGGTGGCGCCTCCAATCAGAATCATGTCTCCTGGCCGGAGGGCGTCTTGAAGCCAACGGTGTACCGCAGCGTCGAGTTGGTCGCGGTCACGAAAACAGGTGGCCTCGCCTGGGTGCTCGCTACGCCCGTGGCGTATGGCTTTTGCGTTGCCGGTTGCCTCTCCCACAGCCCTCCCTTCACGGCTTCCCAAAATCTGTGTCTGACGGCCCCACCGACCGCTCTCATTCTTAGCGTCTTCTTCAATCCAGTTGAAGGAGTAACATTCTTATTTTATAATGCAAAAGGCCTACCCGGAGCCAGTTTCAAATGCTTGCTGACCAGCTCCGGGGAACTCTGGGCGGAACGGGATACGGAGAAAGCCTGAGGGCGGCACCGAAGGAGTTCCGTTCCCCCAAAAAGGCCAAGGGAGATCGAGATGACTCAGGTCTCGATCTCCCTTTCTTTTTGTTCTGTTGTTCGAACGGGTGCTACTTGGGTGGCATCCTGATGCCACCATCGACCCGGATGGTCTCGCCGTTCATATACGGATTGGTGATGCACTCCATGACCATGAATGCCAACTCTTCGCCGTGGCCCAGACGCTTCGGGAACAGCACGCTCTGGCCCAGGTGGGCCTTGAATTGATCGGACTGCTCGCCTTCGCCGTAGATCGGGGTGTCGATCAGGCCCGGGGCGATCGTGTTGACCCGAATGCCTGCCGCTGAAAGGTCACGAGCGATCGGCAATGTCATACCGACAACCCCGCCCTTCGAAGCTGAGTAGGCGGCCTGACCGATTTGGCCGTCGAAGGCGGCGGCCGAAGCCATGTTGACCACCGCTCCCTTTGAACCGTCGCCGTCGACCGCTTCAGTTTGGGCCATCAGCGAGGCGCACTGGCTCAACATGTTGAACGAGCCGATCAAGTTGATCTTGACCACCCGCTCGAACGCCGAGAGGTCCATCGGGGTGTTGGCCCGATCAATGGTGCGAGCCGCCCAGCCGATTCCGGCCGAGTTGACCAGGGCACGCAACGGCCCCATTTCGGCGGCCGCCGATGCTGCGGTCTGAGCGTCCTCGGAGCTTGACACGTCGCATTTGACGAACAGGCCACCCAGCTCGGAGGCGACCTCTTGGCCTCGCTCCTCGTTGAGGTCGGCGACGACAACTCGTGATCCGGCGGCGGCCAGCTGTCGGGCGCAGGCCTCGCCGATGCCGGATGCCCCGCCGGTGACAACCGATGAGCTTCCTTCGAGGTTCATTCGTGGCATAACAAATACAGTCCTTCGTTGGTCAGGTGAAACAGATGGTTGAGTTGAACAGGCTTGAGCCGGTTGTCCGGCCGGCTACACCCGCTCGATGATGGTGGCGTTGGCTAGGCCACCGCCTTCACACATGGTTTGAAGACCGAGACGGCCGTCGGTTCGCTCTAGTTCGTTGAGCAGTGTGGTCATCAACTTAGTGCCCGAGGATCCGAGAGGGTGGCCAAGGGCGATAGCGCCACCGTTCACGTTGGTCTTGGACAGATCCGCGTCATGCTCTTTCTGCCATGCCAGTACAACCGAGGCGAACGCCTCGTTGACTTCGAACAGATCGATGTCGTCCATGGACAGACCGGAGCGCTCCAGGATCTTCTCGGTGGCCGGAATCGGCCCCTTGAGCATGGTGACCGGGTCGGTGCCGACCACGGCAAAGCTGTGGAACTTGGCCCGGGGCTTAAGGCCGAGTTCTTCAGCCTTTTGGCGGCTCATGATCAACATGGCCGAGGCGCCGTCGGATATCTGTGAGGAGTTGCCGGCCGTGACCTTGCCGTCCTCTTTGAACGCTGGCTTAAGTCCGGCCAGCGTCTCGGGCGTGCTTCCCTCACGGATGCCTTCATCGCGAGTCATCATCACCGTCTCGCCGTCGATGTCGATTGGGACCGGGATGATCTCGTTCTCAAACCGACCCTCCTCGGTGGCCTGGGCAGCCCGGCGCTGGCTCTCAGCTCCGAAGGCGTCAAGATCCTCGCGGCTGATGCCGTACTCGTCGGCGATCATCTCAGCGCCGATTCCCTGGGGCGGCAGGCCGGTGTCCTCGTAGCGGGCTTGCATGTCGGCCGGGAACGGCCATCCCATCTCGCCCTTGACCACCGAAGCACCCATGGGGGTACGACTCATGCCTTCAACACCTGCGGCGATGACCACGTCGTAGGCACCGGCGATGACGCCTTGAGCTGCGAAGTGCACGGCCTGTTGGCTGGACCCGCACTGGCGGTCGACGGTGGTAGCCGGGATCGACTCGGGCCAACCGGCGGCCAGCACTGCATTGCGACCGATGTTCAGCGACTGTTCGCCGACCTGCATCACGCAACCCATGACGACGTCGTCGACAATGGCCGGGTCGATGCCGTTGCGTTCCTCAAGGGCCTTCAGGACGTGGGCGGCCAGGTCGGCGGCGTGCCAGTCTTTCAACATGCCGTTTCGTTTGCCGCCCGGTGTCCGGACAGCGTCGACGATGACCGCTTCGTTCATCATCATTTGGTTGGAAGCAGGGTTGGTTGTCATTGGGTGATCTCTCTTTCGGGGGAGACGAGTGGGCAGACATTTTTCTGGAGGCGTACCAGTAGGTCGGCGAGCGCCTGGCGTTCGGTGTGGTCGATGCCGGTGCGCAGCTGAGTGCGAATTTGTTCGTCGATCAGGGCCACTTTTTCGGCCAGCTCAACGCCGGTTTCGGTTGGGCTGACCAGCCAGACCCGACGGTCGTCGGCGTCGGCTCGGCGTTCGACGAGATTGCGCTTCTCCAACCGGTCGATGTAAGTGCCGGCAGCGGCCCGCCCAATACTGAGTCGCTCGGCCAGAACGGTTTGGGTCATGGGCCCGAACATGGCCAGATAGGCCAAGGAGCTAGCCATGTTGAGGTTCAGGTCAAACGGGGCCAGGGCGTGGTCATAGGCTTGGCGGATGGCGCGGGCGGTGGCCATCAGCGTGGACTCAACGCGAATCCACGGCGGCGAGTTCAACTCGTGATCGTCGCCGTTCTCGGAGGATCGCTCTGTCGCATCCGGGTTGGCGCCGTTGGAAGCTCGGTGGTCCACGAGATTGTATTGTTGCATACAGTATGTGTTGTTACAAGATCAGTCCGGCACGAGATTGCTCCGAGCAAGATCACTCCGGTACAAGATCGCCGACTTAGGCAGCTGACGTCACACCCTCAAGGTCGAGCAGCCAGCGTTTCACCGGTAGGCCATAGTAGTAGCCGCCCAGCGAGCCGTCTGAACGCAGGGCCCGGTGGCACGGTACGAACGGAGCGATCAGGTTTCGCCCGCAGGCCGTTCCGGCTGCGCGCACCGCTCGGGGTTTGTCAGTACTGGCTGCCAACTCGGTGTAGGTGGCCGTCTTCCCGGCGGGTATGGCCCTCAGGCCTGTCCACACCTGTTGTTGCAAGACCGTGCCCGGCTGGCGGGTCGGCACCCGTTCGAGGGCACTAACGTCACCATTGATGTAGGCGACAATGTCGTCGTCGAAGGGATCCAGGGTCTCTACTTGCTTGGCGCTGTCATGGTCGAGTTTCATGCGGTCGAGCAGATCGGTGACCGGACAAAACCCGGCCGCTACTACCGCCGGATTAGCGCCGACATCGGCCACAACGGTGAGGGCGCCGACCGGAGTGGTGAATGATCGGTAGTGGAGGGTTTGACTGTGCGGTGTTTGACCGTGTTGTTCGGTTGCGTCGGTTGTGGTGCTCATGTTCGTGATCCTTCAGTTACTTGCGGCCGGTCTTTGCGGCCGGTGGTTGCGACTGGCTGCGCCACAGGGCCAGGGCGGCGTAGGCCCGCCATGGGCGCCATTGGTCGCTGCGTCGAGTCAATTCGGTCCGATCGATGTCGAGCTTTTGTTCGGCTGCCTGGACGACGACGAGGTCGTTGTCCGGCCAGGCGTCAGGATGCTGGAAGGCCCTCATGGTGATGTAGCCAGCGGTCCACGGCCCGATGCCTCGGATGGTCAGTAGACGTTCGGCCGCTTGGTCGGCTTTGGCGTCGTCGGTCAGGTCGACGGTTCCGTCTGCAACGGCTTGGGCCAAGGCTCGAAGCGTTTGACGTCGTTGCCCTGGCATTCCCACCTCGTCCAGCGGTAGCTGCAGGAACTGCTCTGGTGTGGGGAAGCGTCGGCCGGGTTCCAGTTGGTCGTCGACGTTGGGCTGGTCGTCGACGTTGGCTCGTGCGGACGTTGAGTCCGGGTCGGCTAGAGCCACCAGACGACCCAGGGTTGTACGGGCGGAGGCTACGCTCACTTGTTGGCCGACGATCGCTCGCACCGCGATTTCGAAGCGGTCAAAGGCTCCGGGAAGCCGAGGTACCGGTTGGGCCAGGACTGTGGCCAGCCCGCGGTCGGCCTGTAGGGCATCGGTTACGGCGCCAACGTCGGTGTCAAGATCGCAGACCGCCCGCAGGACCGGAATCCATTGGGACAGTGCCCCCAGGTCATTCACCCGAAACTCGACCCGCAGTCCTACGCCGTCCGGTCCGGCGTTGTAGCTGTCGGGGCCGCCAAGGGTAACCGAGCCTTCCGGAAGCAATCGGGTGAACGAGGTGTCGTCGGCCATCTCAAGACCGTCGATGGCCCGGTAGGCCAGGAAGCGGTGGAGCTCAGGCCAGTTGAACGCTCCGCGGGCCGGAAGTTGCAGCACCAGTGAGCTTGGTCGGTTGGGATTGGGGCGCGGGCGTCGTCGGAGTTCGCTTGGCGTTGCCTGGAACGCCTTGCTGAACACGTCGTTGAATTGTCGGATGCTGGCGAAACCGGCGGCGAAAGCGATATCGCTGATTGGCAGTGACGTCTGGTCGAGCAGGGTGCGGGCCAGCCAAAGTCTTCGGGTGGTGGCCAGCTGTACTGGCCCAGTTCCAAGCTCGGCCCGCAGCTCTCGTCGCAGGTGTCGCTCACTTACACACAGTCGGTTGGCCAGGTCGCTGACGCTTTGATGGTCGAGGGCTCCCTGATCAATGAGGTTTACGGCGCGGCCGACGAGATCCTGGCGGCGGTTCCACTCGCGATGGCCTGGTGCCAGTTCGGGCCGGCAGCGTCGGCACGGTCGGAAACCGGCTTCCACCGCTGAGGCGGCATGAGGGTAGAAGCGAACGTTGGTTGGTCTCGGGGTTCGAGCCGGACACGACGGACGGCAGAAGATCCCGGTGCTGGTTACGGCGGTGTAGAAGCGGCCGTCGAATCTCGAGTCCCGTCGCGAGATGGCCGAGTAGCAGGCGTCGTGGTCCAAGCTGCGATCGTTGGCGCCGTTACCGATCGGCATTGTCATGCTGTCACTTGGGGTTGGCGAGTCCGTCATACAATTCAGTTTTACCCCAGCTAGATCGATATTGCTGGCGGTAAACGGACATGGCAGTGAGCGGTTGGCCTGGTCTATGGCCCGCCTCGCCACTGCCAGGCAATACACTACGGCGAGATGGGAATTCCCTTTCCGGTGGAGGCTCTACGTACGACGTCGCTCAAGATGGCGGCGTTTCTGGCGTTGGCGGTGGTCTTCGCCGGTTGTACCTCCGATGGTGACGGCGACGATGGCTCGGCCGCTGAGAATCCGCCGGCCTCGCCTCGAGCGGCGACCGAGCAACTGATCAGTGGCCCCATGGCCGATGTCATCGGACTTGGCCCGCTCAGCGTGACCTGCCCTGACATGTCGGAGGCCAGATCAGGCGATGTGTTTGAATGCTCGGCGTTGACCGAGCAGCAGTCCTCCATCAACGTGGCAGCCGAGATTATGCCCTCCGGCCAGGTGGACATGTCGACCACCAATGTGATCACGGCCGAAGCGGTCGAAAGTTTCGAGCGGGCCGCCGTGGATGCCTTGAACACCACGCTGGCGGAGCCGCTGGCCTACGACGCCATGGACTGCGGGACGGCATCGATCGTTCTGAACCCGGATATGACGGCGGTGTGCGGCCTGTTCGATTCGGCCACTGAAGCCATCTTCGATGTGACGCTGAGCGTCTCCGATGTGGAGAACCGTCAGTTCAGTCTGGCTGTCGCCGACCTGCCCCGTCGCTGAGAATGGGCCCGAGGCGGGTAGCCGACTAGATCCCAGGTAGTACCGGGATGGTGTCGTCGACTCCGGGGAGCACGGGAATAGTGTCGTCGACTCCCGGTAGTTCCGGGATGATGATTGGATCGGCCGCCGGTAGTTCGACCACGGTGGTTGAGGTGACTCCGGGTAGTTCTGGGATGATGGTTGGGTCGGCCGCTGGTAGTTCGACCACGGTGGTTGAGGTGACTCCGGGTAGTTCCGGGATGATGGTTGGGTCGGCCGCTGGTAGTTCGACCACGGTGGTTGAGGTGACTCCGGGTAGTTCCGGGATGGTGTCGTTTACCCCGGGTAGCTCCGGCACGGTGGTGGAGGTGGCGGCGGGCAGTTCGA
>CALJMD010000290.1 GCA_937981915.1 uncultured Acidimicrobiales bacterium | reverse complement strand
CCATGGTTGCAACCATCGACCGAACCGACAAGGATAGACGAGCTACACAATCCGACTGGGCGACTGTACTTCGGCAAGAACTACTCGCCCGCGAATCTCTGGAGACAAGATGACGCTGGACGACACACGACTTTCCCGCCGAAAGTTCCTCGGGGCCGGAGCCACCGCAGTTGCCGTTGTCGCCTGGGATGTGAACACCGGGTCCTGGTTGACCGCGGCCGACGCCGCCGTTAGCTCACCCGCTGCCACACCGGTTCCCCCGCAGCTGGCAGGCAAGTTGGTCACCGACGAAGCGGCCTTGGCCGCTGCCGCCGACGACTTCGGCCACATCATCTCCCGTGTACCGCAAGCAGTGTTGCAGGCCACCTCGGCCGAAGACATTTCCACGCTGATCAAGTGGGCCAACAAGGTCGGCGTCAAGGTTGCCGCCCGGGGCCAAGCCCACTCGGTGTTCGGCGAAGCCCAAGCGGAAAACGGCGTGGTCATCGACATGAACGGCCTCAACACCATCCACGAGCTTGGCGACGACTTTGCCGTGGTGGATGCCGGCGTCACCTGGGAACAGGTGCTGGAGCAGTCCATCCCGCTCGGCCTGGCTCCCCCTGTTCTCACCGACTACGTACGCCTGTCCATCGGTGGTGTGCTGGCCGTCGGAGGTATCGGCGGCAACATGAACCAGGACGGAATGGTGATTGACAACGTCGACTCGATCGATGTTGTCACCGGAAACGGCCAGCTTGTCCGCAACGTTTCCGCTCGACGCAAAGCCGACCTGTTCGATGCCGCCCTCGGCGGGCTGGGACAGGCGGCCATCATCACCAAGGCCCGCATTCGGCTCGCTCCGGTGAGCGCTTTGGTTCGAGTGTATGAACTCACCTACACCGACGCCGGCGCCTACCTGGCCGACCAGCGGACCCTGGTGGCCGACGGTCGCTTCGGCTATCACGAGGGCCAAATCGTGTCCGACGGTGCTGGCGGCTGGAACTTCAAGATCGAGGTCGGCGCCTACTACAACCCGCCGGCCGCTCCCGACGACGCCGCCCTGTTGGCTGGTCTGTCTCCTGACGGTGGCCAGGTCATCTCCGACCTGCCGACCGAAGTCTGGTACAGCCGGGTCAGCTTCGCCGAAGCCCAACTTCGTCAGATCGGCCTCTGGGACACCCCGCACCCGTGGTCGGACCTGTTCTTGGACGACGCCAGTGCCGAGCAGTACTTGACCGAGACCGTGCTCCCCACGCTCACACCTGAAGGGGTCGGAGCCGGGCTACTGCTGCTGTACCCGTTCCGCAGTGAACTTTTGAACCGACCCATGGCCCGCGTACCTGAAGGTGACGTGGTGTGGGCGTTCGACATCCTACGGTTCCCGTTTGATCCGACGCTCACCGATGCGCTGCTGGCCGAAAACCGACTGCTGTTTGAAGACGCAGCGGCGCTGGGTGGCAACTTTTATCCCATCGGCGCTCTCGACACCACGCCAGCCGAGTGGGAAGCCTACTTCGGGCCGCTGTACGACACGCTGTTGGCCAACAAGCGCCGCTACGACCCGGCCGACGTGTTGACCCCGGGCCAAGACATCTAACTAGCTCTCCTATAGGCCTAGCGGTCTATCAGAATGTAGCAATCGTCACGGCCGAGCGCGATTGGCCACAACGGACGCGCCGCTACCCTTTTAACAGTGCTCTCGAGGAAGTTGGTTGCCGTCGTCGGATTCGCTGTTCTGTTGACGATCGCCGCCTGCGGTGACGATTCAACTGAGGCCAGTGGCGATGAAGAAGCTCACGACCATTCGAGTCACGATCACGGCGACGACCTTGTGTCCGACATTGCCGGTATGGGTTCGATGATGGGAGACCCGAACGCCACCCCGGCCGACGAGGTCGCCGAGGCTGAGTTGACGTCGGCCACGTTCGAGCTGCTCGAGAGTCGACCCGACGGGTTCGACGATGTGTTCGGAACTGCAGATGTGGCCCGTCACGACGATGGAACAACCGTCACCCTAAGGTTGGATGGGCTCGCCCCGAAACGGCAGCTGCTGGCTCACGTCCACGAAGGTTCTTGCGACGAAAACGGCGGACCGCACTTCAAGTTTGACCCCGATGGGTCCGACAACCCACCGAACGAGATTCACCTCTTGTTCAATTCGGGCGATGACGGGTCAGGCTACATGACCGCCGAAAATGCACAGGTGGTCGGTGACGACGCCCGGTCAATCGTGGTGCACGCTACCGACGACATGTCGGCCTACATCGCCTGCGCTGCCCTCAACTAGTCACCTCTCAACTAGTAACCCGGCACGACGGTCCGGCTTCAACGACAGCTACTTGAGTCTCGGCTCTTAAAGGTGGGGCGCCGCTGAGCCGAGAGTAGGACTGTGGGTAGCACAACGGTGCCGGCTATACGAAATGTCGGGGTGGTCGCAGCTCATCGCGCAAGCGCGTTGGTGTGTAGCGTCGTCATGTTTTGGCTATTGCCCGCCCTGTATTGGGATTCGGGCCTCAGCCGAAGCGGTCTCAAAGTTCTTTCCTATGGCTGGTTCATTGCTGCCGCCCCGGCTCTGCTGGCCCTGGTCATGACGTTCCGCCCGGACAGCAAAGGCGCCGTACTGAAGCGTCTTGATCTACTCACCATCGGCGCGATCGGGGTTGTGCTGGCGTCCGTTCCCTGGGTGGGGAACGTGACGGCGTTGAACGAGGGCGCCCACTACCTGCTGGCAATGTGCCACTTAGCCACGGTTACCGGGTTCGCGATCGCCCCTCGATCGGGGCGAGCCGCCGATCTTGACCTTCCCATCATTCTTCTCAATTCGGTCTCATATTGTGTTGCCTTCGCCCTCATCGGTGATGCCACAATTTTGGCCATCGTCGTGCTGCTGTCGTTCATTGCGGTCATGATGTTCGTTACCGGCCAGCGGGTCATGCAACAGCTTGAGTCTCTCCGAGCCGACAGCGAACATCGGGCTGTTCACGACGGCCTGACCGGTCTGCTCAACCGAGACGGCTTCATTCGGGCGGTCGAGCGAGATATCCAAACCGGAGTACTCGAACAAATCGACGCCTGCAGCACTGTTAACGCCACGGGCTATCAGGACGGGTCAGCCAACTTCGACACGACGTCGTGGCTGATCCTGCTTGACCTCGTCGGATTCAAACAGGTGAACGACCGGTTTGGGCACGGCGCCGGTGACATGGTTCTTACCCAGGTCGGCAATCGGCTCCGCAGTACGTTGCCGGAAACCAGCATCATCGCCCGGCTGGCCAGCGACGAGTTCGCCTTCACCATTGTCGGCGCCAGCAAGAACGGTGTGGAGTGCACCATCGGCCGGTTGCTCGACGTGATGTCAACACCCTATGAACACGATCACGGCTCCTCGGAGGTCAACGCGTCGGTTGGAACCACTCAGCTCCGATCGGGCGCAGCGACAACGGAGCTCATGGCCGAAGCCGACCTGGCCATGTACGAGAGCAAGAAGGCCACCACCAGCTACGTCACCCACTACGACCGGTCGTTGAAGGAACACTTCGAGACCCGAATCGATCTTCAGGCAAAGTTGCGGCTGGCGTTGACGAACCGTGACATCGAGTTCTGGGCTCAACCCGTTGTTCTGTCCAACAATTTGAGACCGGTTGGCGTTGAACTTCTCGCCCGATGGAAACTGGCCGACGGCTCCTACGAGAGCCCGGCCAACTTCATCCCCATTGCCGAGGAGACCGGCTTGGTCGTCGAGATCGGGCGCCAAGCGTTGAGCTTCGCCGCCTCACTACTTGAGCGATGGGACAACGACCCCGAACTGAAAGATATCGGCGTCAACGTAAACGTTGCCGCCTCCCACCTGGCCGACGGGCTGTTGGAGGACGTCGTCGCGGTCCAGCCTCGGGGCGATGGCCGTCTCGGCATCGAGTTCGTCGAAAGCCAACTGATCCTCGATCATGAGCACGGCGGTGCAGGCAGCCTCACCGAAACTCTTGAGGAGTTGAAGCGACGACAATACCGCCTGCTGATAGATGACTTCGGCACCGGCTACTCCTCGCTGTCCTACTTGTGGGCCATCCCCCTCAGTGCCATCAAGATCGACCGGTCGCTCGTTATGGGCGTGGAAGACGACCGAACAAAAGCCGGCCTCTTGAGCGCAACAGTAGCCATGGCCCGTGAGCTCCAAGTTCCCTGTGTGGCCGAGGGGGTCGAGACCGACGAGGCAATCGATGCCCTCAATCGTCTCGGCGTGCCAATTCTGCAGGGCTTCGGTATCGCCAAACCCCGACCCATCAGCGAAACCGAAGTAACACTTCGGCGCATGGTCAGAAACGCTCGAGGATCCAACCAGGAGCTGCCGGACACCAACGAGTTCGCCCGCTCCCTTGAGCAGCTGAACGCTGACGGCTACCGGTTATCGGTTGAGGCCGTTAGCCGCGAAATGACCGACGACTGATGGCTCAACAAGCTTCTGGCTAAAGGTTCGTGCGCTTGTTGTCGAAGAATCTAGGTGGCCCTAGTGAGGGTCCATCTGAGGAACCGATCGACCGTTAGGCGGAAAACGGCATGACACAAGCAAGACGAACAATAGTTGCCATCACAGCGTCAATGACTTTGGCAGTGGCCATCTTGACCACACTGGTCTTCACCGTTGATGAGGCATCAGCCATGGAGCTGAGCGACTACCAAATCACGGCCGATGTCGGCGGTCCAGACGACGAAGTTGGACAAGCCGACCTGTCGTTGCTGGGCACCGATTTGAGCGACGTCAACGCGGCAACACCCCGAGTCGGTGTTCTTGTGGCGTTTGACGACACCGCCCAAGGCGGCAACAACACGTCCGACGCCTGCACCTTGTTCGACGGAGACAGTGACGGTCTGCCCGACGTCGCCCTCTGTTTCGCTCTCGGCGGACCGACCATGGATCTCGTTCTGAGCGACGGTGCCTACTCGATCTTGTACGACTGCAAGGACACTGCGCTCGATCGCTGCTTCACCAACGGCGGCGGCGGTGACGGCTCATCGGGCACCATCGGATCCGACACCGACGGCGACGGCCTCATCGACGGCTTCTCGTCCGGCTGTGTCGAAGTATCGTCGATCACCGCTGATACCTTTGCCGGTGAAGCGTCGCACGCCTCGGAGCAGGACCCCACCAACGACACCTACGTGGCCTGCGAGCTGTATCTCAACGAGGTCACCGAACTGAACGGCGACGTCTTCCCCGCCCTTTCACTGACCAACGTCTGCACCTTCCCATCCAGCTCAGCCAACAGCGACGACAAAGACTGCCTGGTCAACCCCGGCGCCCG
>CALJMD010000289.1 GCA_937981915.1 uncultured Acidimicrobiales bacterium | reverse complement strand
TTGCCACAACGTGGCGGCTCGAACAAACGTCGTTCCTCGATGACGAGCTTCCGGCTTCAGGCAAGGTCGTCTACGAAGTAGTGGCCTTTGACTTTCACTGGAACGATTCGCTACCGGCTCGGGTAACCATCGATCTGCCTTGACATCGAGTTGGACAGCGAGTTGGACATCGAGTTGGATACCGAGCGCTATTGAGGAGCCAGATCGATCATGGCTTGGACCTGATCGACCCCGGCAAATCCCATTACCGCCAACGCCGGGGTGTCAACGCCGTTGGCCCGGTATCGCTCAATGTGTTCCCGACACTGCTCGGGGGAGCCGTGGATGATCAGCTCGTCAACCACTTGATCGGGAATGGCGGCCACCGCAGCCTTGCGATCCCCGGCCGCCCAGGCATCCCACATCGGCGCCAGCAGTTCGGATCGCCCGAGCCACTGGTGGAAGGCGGCGTATACCGGAACGGTTAGGTAGGCGGCGATAGCAAACTTGGCCTCGGCCAGCACTCGGTCACGGTCTTCGCTGGGGCAGACAAACAGCCGGGCGACGATCTCACGGGGCTTTCCGCCTGATGCCTCGTGCACGATCGGGGCCACAGTGGAAACGTCATCAGCCGACAACCAGTTGATGATTGCGCCATCGGCCTCTCGCCCGGCCATCTTCAGCATCTGCTCTCGCAGTGCTGCCACCAGGATCGGAGGCTGATGTTCGGGAACCGCGGTGAGGCGGAAACCCTTGACCGAAAACGTCTCGTAGTCCTCAGTCACCTTCTCCCCGCCCAGAGACGCCTTCAAGAAGCGCACCGTGTCGCGAGTGCGGTGATACGGCCGATCGAAGTCGATTCCGTTCCATCGCTCGACTATCACATTGGATGACGACCCGACACCCATGACGAAGCGGCCCGGGGCGGCGTCGGCCAGCGATGCCGCGCTCTGGGCCAACAGGGCAGGACCGCGGGTGTATGCCGGAACGATGGCGGTTCCAAGGCGAAGCTCCGGAGCCCAGGCCGCGGCCAGAGACAATGGGGTGAAACCATCTGCGCCATTGGCTTCGGCACTCCAGATGTCGGTGTACCCGAGATCCACCATCTGCCGGTAGAGATCCTGGTGCTGATGTAGTGCGATACCACCGAAGGGGACGGTTATCCCGTATCGGGGCTGAGCGTTGCTGTCGTCGGCCATGAGCTCAAGTATGACCCCGAAATAGCAATCGGAAAATGGCAATCGGTCGGTAGCCGACGTCAGAGTCCAGCCTGGGCCCGCTTCGCGTGCCGCGCTTCAAACGGGTCGAGCCCCTGGTTGAGGAGCGCTATGTCATCAGGTTCACCGATGACGGCGACCCCATCGAAGGCGAGGAGGGTAACGTCGGGGGTCGGGATCACGAGCTCACCGTCGCGCTCGATGAGGGCGATAATGCATGAGGTCGGCAGATCAAGTTCGCCCACGGTGCGGCCAAGCTGTTCGACGAGGAAAGGCATCGTCTCCACCGGGCCATGGTAAAAGTGGTCGTCTCGCATCAATATTGCATTGAGCACTTTGTCGTCAGTAGCTTGCAGCCACCGGTCAGTGAAGTGATCGCTTTGCACCACTTCGGCAATGTGGCCAGCGAGACGTAGATCGAGACCTACAGGCTGGTTCGGCGCAACCAAAAACAACAGGGTGTGAGCATCTTGAAGGTCGTCTACGACTAGATCAACATCGACTACTGAAAGGTCGACTCCAGGACCGAAGCGACACACAACGAGCTCTGGCTGTTCGATCTCGTTGGCTACTGCGATTGACATGTACACGCCCTCGCCTACCGGCCGAAACGCAAGCGATTCACGGAAGGTCTTGGCAATAGCATCACCAGCATCGAAACGCTCTCTCGCCGTTTCACGCAGAAGCATGCTAAGGGAGACATTGTCGAATGAGCCCGTCTGCACGTCGACCACCGCAGAGCGCGCAATCAACGCCTCATAGGTTAGGTTCTCCTGTTCGGTACGGTCGTGGATGATGGTCATGAGCTCGTGCTCAAGCCCCTCATACTTTTGCTCGCCTAGTCGTTGGTGCACATGAAAGATGGCGCCACGACGGACTACACGGGCCGATGCGTACCATCGATACCACGCCACACAACCCAGAAGTAGAGCTCCTGTGAACGCAATGGCGAGGATGCCCATCTCGCTGATGAGCCACAGAGCGATCACGACGCCGGCGATCTGGAGCCACGGGTACAACGGGGCTCGAAACCCGGGCTTGTAGCTATCAATCCCGCTCTCGCGCATCACCATTACCGCAATGCAGAGTAGGGCGAAGAGAACAAGCTGAAAGGCTGACGCCAGTTTTGCGACAGCTTCGACGTCGAAGATGAGCAATACGGCGATCATGGATACAACGGTCATGACGACCGACTTTGTCGGCGTGCCGAAGCGACCAAGCTCGGCGAGGTTCCTCGGGATCAGCTTGTCCTTCGCCATGGCGTACGGGTACCGAGAAGCCGACAAGATCCCGGCATTGCCCGTAGACGCAAACGCTGCGATGGCCGCTACGACGATCAAAATAACTCCAAGATCAGCAGGAACCCAATCGAGGAAGACTTCGCCGGCGTCGGCTACTGGTGTCAGGCTCTCTTCGAGCGCGGATTGATCGAGTACGTTGATCAAGATGAGCGTGCCGAGCGTATAAATGATGGTGGCGGTCGCCAACGACAGCGTCATCCCCAGTGGAATGTTTCTGTCCGGGTTCTCGATCTCCTCAGCCACGCTCGCCACCTTTGTGAGTCCGGCATAGGACACAAAGACAAGGCCAATAGTCGATACGAACCCAACCAGCCCCGAGCGGAAGAATTCTTGATCGGCACCGTTGGGGGCGAGCGCTGAACCGCCGTCAACTTCGCTGATCCCAAGGATGATGAAGGCGGTGAGAATGACGACGAGCGACGAGACGAGACCTCTCTGAAGCAGATTGGTTTCCTTGGCCCCGACGACGTTCAGCACGCCAAAAGCCACCGTCAAGATAATGGCCAACAGGGTGAACGAAATATCGAGGTACAGACCCAGGTAGGCGCCCATACCGACCAAGGCAAACGCGCTCTTAAACACGACGGCAACCCACGAACCGAGGCCGCCGATTGTTCCCATCAGCGGACCCATGGCACGATCGAGGAAGTAGTACGTGCCACCGGCTTTGGGCATAGCGGTTGACAGTTCGGCCATGCTGTACATCGCGGGCAAGATCAGAAGACCGGCAACGAAGTAGGCGAGGAAGACGCTGTCGCCAGTCAGGCCTGCGGCAAGACCGGGCAGCAAGAACAAACCGGAACTGAACATCGCCCCGGTCGACATGGCGTAGACATCAAATAGGGACAGGTTCTTCTTGAGCGAGTCAGCCAACTGCCTACCTCCAGAGAAACGACGGCCACAACGACCTGGGTGGTCTCGACGTAGTCGGCCGATGCCAGAACGAGAAGTATATGGGTGATGTGCGAGCCACTGACCGCACCAAATGAGCCGGCTTAATCCTGAATTTGACCGTTTTTGTGGACATCGATCCCAAAAACGGCTTCGTTGTCACACCGCTTGTTCAATATGGTCCACATGGCAAGCGCACAGCTACAGCTCATCTCCAGCCACTCGAACTGGAAGCTCGACCGAGAGACAATCGAGGTCGGCCGGGCCGGCATCGCCAAGGCCCGTGCCGCCCTGGAACTGGCTCATGAACGGGCAGAAGCCCGCATTGTGGTGCCCGAGGCACAGACGCCTTCAATCGCCGCACAACGTCAAACCGTGACCCAGCTGGTCATTGAGCTTCCTGAACTGGCCGCCGCCGCCTAATTTCGGCCGCCACCCGCTCGGCGGGAACAAGCGCAGGACCAGCCACTCCGATATGCGCAATCCCCTGCCTCTGAAGCAGGGGGAGGGAAAAGGGGAAAGGGCCCGGTTTCATTCGAAACCGGGCCCTTTGCGATTCAGTCGTAAGACGAATCTGTTTTGGGGAGAGTCCTTAGCCCTTGGCAGCGTCCCAAGCGGCCTGGACGTCGGCCAGCTCGGCGGCCGGTAGCTCAACGTAGCCACTCTCGCCGAAGGCCTTGGTGACAGACTCGCTGTAGGCGTCACCCAGGTAGTAGTCGACGTAGCCGGCCAGGGCCGGATTCTCACTGACCTTGGCGTTGTTCACGTAGATGTACAGCGCACGGCTGACCCGGTAGCTGTTGTCGGCAATGGTGTCTGCGGTCGGAGTGACGCAGTCACCACCGGGCTCCGCGGAGATCGCCAGCGCCTTCACCACGTCGGCGTTGGCATCTGCGAAGGCAAAGCCAACCCAGCCAAGGCTGGAGTCCGAACCGGTGATTCCTTCGATGATGACGTTGTCGTCGGAGTTACCGGCGAAGTCCTGACGGATGAACTGACCGTCTTCGCCTTCGTTCTCCTCGCCAAGTCCTTCAAGCACAATCTCGATAAAGCTGTCGTAGGTGCCGGACTCGGTGCCCGGTGCGGAGATGTCAAGCGGCAACTCCGGGTACGGGGCAACGTCTGAGCCCAGTTCCGTAGCCAGGTCGCTGGCGTCAGACCAGTTGTCGTAGCCTTCGCTTTGTCCGCCCAGGAGGGCGTACAGGTCAACGAACGACAGACACTCGACCGCGTTATTGGGACTGGTCATCACGGCAATGCCGTCGTTGGCCACTTTGATCTCGGTGAACTCGACGCTGTTGGCTTCGCAGTCCGCCGCTTCGGAGTCTTTGATGGCTCGAGAAGCGTCGGAAATATCGGTTTCGCCGGCGCAGAAGAGGGCAAAGCCGTCACCGGTGCCGGGACCATCAACGGTCACGACCGTCTCCGGGCAAACATCCTCATACAGCTCGGCCGCACGACGGCTCACCGGCTCGACCGTAGAGGAGCCGGAGATGTTAATGCTGCCCTCGGCGCAACCGTCAACGGCGGCACCGTCAGCAGCTTCGGTCTCTTCTGACGAATCAGCTTCAGCGGCTTCGGTCTCTGATGAATCCGTGGTACAGGCCGCCGCGATCATGACAAGCCCAAGTAGCAGAGCGAATAACTTCGCAACATGGTTCTTACTCAACGAATGACTCTCCTCTAGGAACCGGGCACACTGCCCGGGGTGTCCAACACTGCCAACGGTAAATTGGACAGGTAACCGACGGGGCGGTCTTATATGACCGCAAGGTAAACAGCAAGAAAACAGTGATTGCCACGGCCGTCTACCTAAGCCGTTCAGCCCAGCCAGTCGGTGAGTGGTGGCTCGAACACACCGTCGGTCTTCCCCCTTCGTAGTTAAGGCACCAGGTCCGAAAACCTGGACACAGTTGCCCAGAAGAGGGTTTGACATGGACATCGCTAGGACACGGTTCGCGCCGACGCGACAAGGACTTGGCCCGCTCATAATCGCGGCCGTAGCAATAGCGGGCTGCACCGGGAACGTCGGGAGTCAAGGTTCGGAGTCGGAGCCCGGCCAAGCCTCCGTTCACCGAGTAATCGACGGTGACACCATCGAAGTGGTCATCGACGATCAGATTCATCTTGTGCGCCTACTGGGCATCGACACCCCCGAGACCGTTCATCCGACGAAACCCGAGCAGTGCTATGGCCGCCAAGCGTCCGATGCGTTGAGTCGAGCGCTGCCCGTCGGATCGGTCGTGCAGCTAACCAAGGACCAACAGGCACGAGATCACTTTGATCGCCTGTTGCTGTATGTGCACCGAGATGACGGTCTGTTTATCAACCAATGGTTGGTGGAGGAAGGCTTAGCTGACGCAGTGTTCTACGAACCGAACACCCATCACCGGACGGCATTCAGCCGAGCGGCCAATCGAGCAACGGCCGAGGCCATCGGCCTGTGGGGAGCCTGCGAGGGCCCTGACCAGCCACTGCCATAACTAGCGCCAAAGCTACCGACATAACCGCTGCCAACAGCCGCTAGTGTCAGGCTCATGACCCGCCTGCTGGAGATCCTCGGCTATTCGCCGGATGATCGACTGGTCATTGTCAACTGTGTCGGACTGGGTTCGTCCAATGCGGCCAACCTCGGAGTACTCGGAGCGCTCCGAGAGGGGGTCGCCACCTCGGCCGGTCTGCAAGTTCCGTGCCCGTGGTCGCGAGCCGCGGCGGCAGAACACCGGGGCGAGGATGTTGGGGTTTCTCTCACGTTCATCTCCGAACACGCCACCTACCGGTGGGGTCCCATCACTCGGGCGCCATCCCTACTCGACGGAAACGGCGGATTCCCGTCGTCACTGGTCGATCTGGGTGAACACGCCGATGTCGAAGAGGTGGTTCGAGAATCCCGAGCGCAATTGGAACGAGCCGTCCTCTGGGGTTTCGACCCCACACATCTGTCCAGCCACCTCGACGCCTTATGCCACCGCCCTGAACTATTCGACGCGTATTTAGAACTGGCGGTCGAGTTTGAGCTGCCTCTTAGCCTCCCCGACCCACGCGTAGATCTGGGATTCCCGGCCCGCAAACTAGCGGCCGACGAAGGAATTCTCGTCCCTGACCGGGTGATCGTGCCACCCGTGGGAACCGAAGCCCGCAGCCTGGTCGATGAGGCAGTGAACTCTCTGGAGCCAGGGGTAACCGAAATTCGGGTGCGCCCGGCCATGGACACCCCCGAGCTGCGGGCCATCACCGACCGGTGGTCCGCTCAGGTCAGCGACGCCCATCTGGTGACCAATGACTGGCCGTTCCGAGCTTCGCTGGCCCGTTCAGGAGCAACCGTCATCGGATTCCGTCATCTGCGGGCGGCGCAGCGAGGCTCGACCTAGCGGGTCGATTGCCCTACTCGGCCACTGAGGAGAGGTCGGTCGACTCGAACAGCTCGACCAGCGACAAGAACGCGCCGATGGCGCCCTCCGGTTTCACATCACCTCTTATGTACGACGTGGCCATGGACTCGCGTCCAGCGAGGAGATCGTTCAATTGAGCGCCGGTGACCGGCACGGTGACTTCCACTTCATCGTCAGCACCAGGCCCTGTTACTCGCCCGGCCTCCAATGCCAGCACTGCCCGTTTCGTTTTCCCGATGGCCAGCGCCACGGTGGCCGGTCGGGCGGTCGTTTCCGGCGCGTCGGCCGAAGCGGCTACTAGGGCCTCAACCCATTCTTCACTTAAGGCTTCGGCGGTCATCAGCTCAGTCCCTCCAACAGATCGGATTCGGGCAGGTTCGTGTCTACCTTCGATTCCGCCAAGATGTAGTCCTCGTAGGGGTAGGCGTCGGCCGCCTCGTCATCGGGAAGTCCGAACCAGAACCTTTCGTTCGGATCAACCTGGGTTTCATGGGCCAGCAGTGCTTCTCGACGAGCCCAGTAGTAGTCGGCCACGTCAACCTTGGTGGTGATTCGGTGGTCCTGCGATTCGCGTTCAAACCACCGATCATCGAACGGCGACTCCAACCCGAGCTTTTCGAACCTGGCGTGATGAGCCAACATCCTGGCCCGACTCCAGGTCGAGTAGTACAGCTTCTTGGGCTGGAATGGCTCACCGCTATCGGCGTACCAGGCCGGGTCACCGGACCGCTCGAATGCCAGTAGTGAAACGTCGTGCACACGCAAATGATCGGGGTGTCGGTAACCCTGCTGGTCGTCCGAGTAGGTGACCACCACATCAGGGCGGTAGCGACGGAACAGTCCAACCAGACGACCGGTGGCCTCGTCGAGGTCGGCTTGGGCGAAACAGTCGGGGTTGGCGTTGGCTTCGCTGTCTTCCATGCCGGAGTCGCGGTAGCCGAGCCACTCGAGGTGGTGAAAGCCAATGGCCTTCACCGAACGAGCCAACTCGTCGGCTCGAACGGCCGGGAGGTTGTCAACCACTTCAGGCCGATCCATGGCTTTGTTGATGACCTCCCCCTCTTCTCCCCCGGTACAACACACCAAGATGGTTGTATGGCCTTCGGCCACGTACCGAGCGATGGTCGGCGCGCCTTTTGACGCCTCATCATCGGGGTGGGCGTGGACGCTGAGGATGACTGCCATAGCTCTAAAACTACCGACAAAAAGTACTGAGAAATCGCCCCGCACCGATCCTCTGTCCACCGTCAACGTCGCCTCGCCCTGTGGTACGCCAACATCAGTGTCTGTTTGCCCAGAAGTTGGGTTCACCCACCTTGGCTGTGTCACTCTCGATTCAGCGGCGTAACGAGGAGAGCCATGCAACCACCATCTGACACAACAAGATCTGGCCCCACTCCGGAGCGGATCCTGTTGGCCATGACCAACCTTCGCGATCAAGGCGGGTATCGCACCATCGACGGCGGGCTGATTCGAACCGGTCTGCTATATCGAGGCGGCCATATGGCTGACTTGGACGACGACCAGAGCGATCTCTACCAGTCACTCAACCTCGCCACCATCGTTGACTTGCGGCGAGCTGATGAGATCGATCAGCGCCCCACTCCCGTATTCGGCAATGAGACCAACCTTCACTGCTCGGTGTCAGACGGTGATTCAGCCTTCGCTCAAATGGCCGGATTCCTCGAGGATCCCGGCGCCGCCGAAAAGATCGTGGCCACCGGCGCCGGCTACTACGAGCGGATCGTCACTCAGAATCTGAGCCGATTCACACCGGCGTTCGCCGCGCTGCTCGACCCCGACCAACTCCCGGCGCTGTTTCACTGCACCGCCGGAAAAGACCGCACCGGGTTCACCGGAGCGGCGATCTTGACCTGGCTCGGCGTTCCCGAAGACGTTGTGATGGCCGATTTCCTGTTGAGCAACGAGGTTCGCCGACCGTACATCGAGCAACGGGCCGAAGAACTTCGCCTTCAGCTGGCAGCCAAGCGTGACATCGAACCAGCTGAAATCCCCGACCGGGAAGTGCAGGCATTCAAGACACTGCTCTCGGTGAGCGAGGCGTATCTTCTCGCAGTGCGGGGCGCCGTAGCCGAGCGCTACGGGGACTGGCATCAGCTCCGGCGCCACGGCTTGGGTATCGACGATGCGACGTTCGAGCGATTCCGCCACGCCGTAGTGGAGTGAGCTAGCGCCCCGCCGAGCCCGTGCGAAGATGTCGTGCACGCCCACCGGCCTCCTTCGACGCGAACCGCGGACTAAGACCTACACCTCGGCAACCGACTGGATATGCGCTCTGGCCAACAATAAAGTTACGGCTGGAGGGTTACGACTATGGTGTCTACTAATCGCTTGGGAGCTGGGGATTTGGGAGTTGGGGAATGAGTGAATCTGCACTTTGGGCCACGATCTGGTTGACGGCCGCTGCGGTATTCGGCATCGGCGAAATGCTCCTAGCCGGGTCGTTCTTTCTCCTGCCCTTCGCAGCCGGTGCGCTAATGGCCGGACTGGTAGCAGCAATCATCCCCGGTCCACTGTGGAGTTGGCTGGCGTTCATCGTCGGCTCGCTCGGGGCATTCACCGCCATGCGACCAATGGCCCGCAGGCTTGACGAGAACGCACCTGAAACCGCAGGAGTTGGCGCCAACCGCCTGATCGGGGCTGTGGGAGTCGTCACCGAACCAATCTCCGCCACGCCGGGGGATGCCGGAATGGTCAAGGTCGGGTCTGAGGACTGGCGAGCCGACTCCCCCGCCGGGATCCCGATCTCGCTGGGGGCGAAGGTGGAAGTCACCGAAGTTCACGGGACCCGCCTCATCGTCGTACCGGCGCCCTACCAAGACATCCGCTGACCGCCGTCCACTATCGCCATTTGAGTACCCACCGCACAAGAATCAAAGAGAATTAGAGGGATCGCCATGTTTGGTCCA
>CALJMD010000288.1 GCA_937981915.1 uncultured Acidimicrobiales bacterium | reverse complement strand
GTGGGCCCGGCGGGGCTCGAACCCGCGACCGAGCGATTATGAGTCGCTTGCTCTAACCAACTGAGCTACAGGCCCCTGCATGGATTGTATTCCAAGATTCTAGACCTCTAAGCAGGCTTTGTTACCGGGCTCCGGTTTCAAACGACAGCGCTCGGGTTTGTCGCGTCATCGCCCGCTCCGCAACCATGGAGCTCTTATGAACCAGAACCGTTCGGGTCCGTTGACCGGCGTCCGTATTGTCGACCTCACCACGGTGGTCATGGGACCGTACGCCGCCCAGATCCTGGCTGATCTCGGTGCCGATGTGATCCGTGTTGAAGCGCCGGGTGGCGACTTCATGCGGGACTTCGATCCGAAACGGTCACCAAAGATGGGCGCGTTCTCCATGAACGTAAACCGCAACAAGCGCTCAGTGGTATTGAACCTCAAGGAAGCCTCCGGCTACGAGGCGTTGCTCGACTTGGTTGAGACCGCCGACGTCTTTCTCTCCAACATGCGCCCGGCCGCGCTGACCAAGCTTCGCCTTACGGACGAGGCCTTGCGCGTGCGTCGCCCCGACTTGATCTACTGCTCGGCTACCGGGTTCGGAAGCAACGGTCCGTACGCCGACAAAGCGGCGTACGACGATGTCATCCAAGCCGCCTCTGGGTTTGCGTCAATGTTTGACTGGATGGGCCCTCAACCGGCGTACGCCCCGAGCATCATCGCTGACAAAACCACCTCGCTGCATATCGCCTACGCCGTCCTGGCTGCGCTGTTTCGCAAAGCAACCACGGGCGAGGGCGACTTCATCGAAGTCCCTATGGCGGAGTCGATGGCAGCGTTCAACTTGGTCGAACACCTCAACGGCCACACCTACGACCCGCCTCACGGTGGCTTCAGCTACCAGCGGCTGCAAACCAAGCACCGTCGACCTCGCCGATCGTCCGACGGTTGGGTGTGTGTCCTCCCCTACTCGGATCAGAACTGGAAAGACTTCTTCCGCATCGCCGGGCGTACCGAAGTGGCCGACGACCCTCGCTTCGCCACCGTCAACGACCGCATCAACAATGTCGACGCGCTGTACGGCATGCTCGACGAGGTGGTGGCTACCCGCACTACGGCCGAGTGGATGAAGCTGTGCGATGAGAATTCGATCCCGGCGGTTCCCGTTGTTGAACTCGAGCACATCGAGGACGACCCGCACTTCTCCGCCGTCGGAATCTTGGAGGACCACATCCATCCCACTGAGGGGCGGTATCGGACGGTGCGGGAACCGGTGATGTTTCGGTCCGGGACTCCGGGTCTTCGCCACCATGCTCCGAATCTCGGCGAACACACTGCTGAGATTCTTGATGAGCTGGGCTACGACCCCGATCGCATCGCCGACATCGTTGCCCACAACACGTGAGCATTGACGATCGCTCCCGCTGGGATGAGCGCTACCGGACACGTACGCAATCTGAGCCTCGCTGCCCCGAGCTGTTCGCTCCCCACGTCGACCTGTTCCCCACCACCGGTGTCGCCCTCGACCTGGCGTGTGGACCGGGCGCCGGCACTTTGTGGTTGGGCCAACGAGGACTGGAAGCTGTCGGCGTTGACGTCTCGCCAGTAGCCGTGGCTGTCGCCCGAAACGGAGCCGACCGGCTCGGGCTCAGCGCTCAGTGTCGTTTTGACGTCGCCGACCTCGACGACGGGATGCCGCCGGGCCCACCCGTCGATCTACTGCTATGTCACCGGTTCCGCCAACCGGCGCTTTATGAGCCGATGAGACGCCGTTTGAAACCAGGAGGGCTGCTCGCCGTCGCGGTGTTGAGCGAGGTCGGAGCTCAGCCGGGGCGGTTCCGAGCCCCGGCCGGTGAGCTGGCCACAGCGTTTGCTTCGGTGGACACCGTGGCCTCGACCGAGGGGGCGGGCGCAGCGGTCTTTGTCGGCCGTGCGCCGCTATGAGTTCGCCCGGCGTGCATCATCGAACTCGATACGGGTACTGTCGTTGCCGTTGACGTCACTGCCACTACCGGCAACTGCCTAATGACAGGGCACCCGGAGCGGGCAACCAGGACCAAAGGGAGAGCCAATGGCCAACATGACCGACTACGAGCAGGAACGGGCGGCCTTCAGCTTGGACGTGCCCGAGATGTTCAACGCCACCCGAAACATCGTCGACGCACAAGCAGCGGCCAACCCTGACGCCAACGCGTTGCTGATGGTCTCGCCCGATGGGCTGAACGCCGACGCCTACACCTTCGCTCAGCTTCGGGACCGCACCATGCAGGTGGCCCACGTGTTGTCCGCCGCCGGTGTCACCAAGGGTGACCGAGTCTTCGTGATGCTTCCCCGAGTCATCGGCTGGTACGACACGGTGCTGGGCGCCATACGGCTGGGTGCCATTCCCATGCCCGGCACCACCCAGCTGAAACCGAAAGACATTGAGTACCGCATCAACAAGGCTGAAGCCTCGGTGGTGGTCACCGACGCCGACGGAATGGCCAAGATCGACGAGATCCGCGGTCGGTGCCCGTCACTGGCTACCACCATGGTGGTCGAATCTCAACCGATGCAAGCCCCTGAAGGCTGGGTTGACCTGGAAGCGGCCCGTCGAGATGCTCCTGCCGCGGAGCCATCGCTGGAAGCCACCGCGTCCACCGATCCCCTACTGATCTACTTCACCTCCGGCACCACCGGAAACCCAAAGATGGTGTTGCACACCCAGGCTTCGTACGGGATCGGCCACCAAATCACGGCCCGGTACTGGCAGGACCTGCGCCCGGGCGACGTCTTTTGGGGCGTGTCCGACACCGGCTGGGCCAAAGCGGCCTGGTCCAAGCTGTTTGGCCAGTGGGCGTTGGGGGCGACCGTCATGGCTTGGAACGCCCAGGGCAAACCGGACTTCAGCCAGATGTTGGACATGATCGTCAACCA
>CALJMD010000287.1 GCA_937981915.1 uncultured Acidimicrobiales bacterium | reverse complement strand
CCTACCGGCGATGGCGGCCGCCTATCCACTGGTCCGATCGGGCAAGACGGACATCGCCCCACAGATTGGAGCAGCCGTCGGAACAGTCCTTGTCGGAGGTCTCTACGCTTCGATCAACCCTGCGGTCATGCAAGGACCGACTCGAGACCTCGCCACCGTCGCCCTCATGGGGTTGTGCGGTCTGGCCGGTGGTGTCGTCGGAGGGCTGCTACTCAAATCCCGGATTGGCACGCATGGCGCAACCCTTGTGACATCGAGCGCCTAGTCGAACGAAGCGGCTCGCAGTTCACCGACGAGTCGACCGGCATGGTTGTGAAGCGGCCACTCCCGGTGAGCCAGAGCACCCAAGCGCTCCAACAGTGCGGCCATTGCCACCTCGGCCGCCCGGAACGCACCGTCTCGTGCCTTCAAGGCAATACCGATGTAGTCCTCGGTCCCGGCGAAAGAGCCGGATTGTCCGGGCTGCATTGGCGGAACAACACCGCAGTACACACCCTCGGCTCCGACCTTTACTGCCAACGGCCGAATGGCGTCCGACATGAACTCGGTGCAGGCCCGCTCGGTGCCGGCCACATAAAACGGTTCGGCCATCATGGCATCGATGATTCGGCCACCGTCGTCCGATGCCGCCAGCCGAGCCCACCCGGCAGCCAACGACTCAAGCGGAACCGACCACACCGGGATCCCACATCCATCAGCCGCCGGAGTCTGGTCACCGAGGCTGACCTGGCACAACTCCTCGGTAGCCGTGGTCACATGGTCTCGCTGAAGCGGATGCTCAGGACCGATGTACCCGCGAGGATCCAGATCGTTGTGAAGACACACCGAAAGGAAACCTGCGTGCTTGCCGGAACAGTTGTTGTGCTCGGCTCCCCGGTCCTTGCCCGCAGCTTTCAGCTCGTCAGCAGCTGGTTCAAAGACCGGCCACTGTGGTCCGCACTCAAGATCGGCCGCTGACAAACCAAGACGTTCAAGCCAATCGGTCACCCGATCAACGTGCGCCCGCTCGCCGTTGTGCGACGCACAGGCCAGCGCCAATTCAACTTGATCCAATTCGAAGGCATCAGCAGCACCGGAAGAGACCAGCGGCAACGCCTGGATCGGCTTGATGGCCGACCGGGGCATTACCGAACGGGTCGAGTCGCCATGTGCCTCAACGACGTTCGCCGGCCCATCAGGGCCGGCGACGGAAACAACCACCGCGTCCACTTCGTGACGGCTTTCCACCAGCCCGCCGCGTAGAACGTCAATAATCATCGTTTGTTGATCAGGGGGGGACGATCAGTCAGCTGCGCTGGCTTCGACCACTTCATCGAGACGACTGGGGTCAACCTTCACACCAGGACCCATTGTCGACGACAGGGTTACCTTCTTGACGTAGCGACCCTTGGCCGAAGCGGGCTTGGCCCGATTGATCTCATTAACTAGGGCACCGAGGTTTGTTCGCAGGGCATCACCGTCGAAGCTGGACTTGCCAACCGAGACGTGAACGTTGCCGTTGCGGTCGGTGCGGTACTCGACCGTGCCGCCCTTGAACTGCTCGACGGCCTTGGCGGCATCGGGAGTGACCGTTCCAGTCTTGGGGTTCGGCATCAGACCACGAGGTCCGAGCACTCGACCCAGCTTGCCGACCTGAGGCATCATCTCCGGCGTGGCGATGGCCAAGTCGAAGTCGAGCATGCCACCTTCCACCTCGGCCACCAGCTCTTCAGCACCGACGATGTCAGCGCCGGCTTCCTTGGCGGCGTTAGCAGCGTCGCCGGTGGCGAACACGGCCACCCGAACGTCTTTGCCGGTACCGGCGGGAAGAGCCACCGTGCCACGCACGATCTGCTCTGCTTTACGGGGATCAACCCCGAGAACAAAAACAACATCAACAGCTTCATCAAACTTGGCCGCTGACAGGGACTTCACCAAATCGATGGCTTCACCCGGACCGTGTAGCAGGTCCTTGTCGTAACGCTTTGACGCGTCGCTGTATCGCTTACCTTTCGCCATTTCGGCTCCCTCGGGGGTTAGGGCTGCCGGGCGAGGTCCTCCCGGTCAGCGGTTTACGTATAGGAAATTTGTCGACCGTGCGAGTGAAGAACTCAGCCTCGGACGGCGACGCCCATTTGACGGGCGGTGCCTGCAACCTGCTTCTTGGCGGCATCGATGTCGTAGGCGTTGAGATCGGGCATTTTCAGCTCGGCGATCTCGGTGAGCTGCGCATCGGTGATGGACCCGGCGCGGTCACGCAGCGGATCTCCAGCACCCTTGGCGATCTTGGCCGCCTTCTTGATCAGCTCCGACGTGGGCGGAGTCTTCAGCACGAAGCTAAAGGTCCGGTCCTCGAATACGGTGATTTCAACCGGAACGATCTGGCCCCGCTGGGACTCGGTCCTGGCGTTGTACTCCTTGCAGAAATCCATAATCTGCAGGCCGTACGGGCCAAGAGCGGTACCCACGGGAGGAGCAGGCGAAGCCTGACCAGCGGGAATCTGAATTTTTACTACTGCAAGAACTTGTTTCTTAGCCATCGACTTTTCTTGTCTGTCTTATCTCGTTAGTCGTCGTTGTATGAAGCGGCCTAGATCTTGGCCACCTCGGAGAACTGCAATTCGACCGGGGTTTCCCGCCCGAAGATGTTGACAAGAACCTTGAGCCGGAGCTGGTCCTCGTTGATTTCCACGATTTCGCCTTGGAAGTCGGCGAATGGGCCTTCCTTGACCCGAACGGTCTCGCCCATCTGGTATTCCAGACGAGGGCGACCCTTGCGGGTGGTTTCGCCACCCTCCTCTTTAACGGTCAGGAAGTTCTCGACGTCACGCCGCGGAAGCGGGGACGGCTTGTTACCTGCACCGATAAAGCCGGTGACACCAGGAGTGTTGCGAACAACAAACCAGGAATCGTCGTCGAGGCGCATCCGAGTCAACAGGTAACCCGGGAAGACCTTCTTTTGGACAACGACCTTCTTGCCGTTCTTGAACTCGACGACGTCTTCCAACGGAATGACGACTTCGAAGATCCGCTCTTCCATGTTCATGGACTGAGTACGGGCCAACAAGTTACTGCGGACCTTGTTCTCATAGCCGGACTGGGTGTGAATCACATACCAGCGGCCGGGGCGATCGTAGGGGGAGTCACGACGACGGCGAGGAGCTTCTTCGTCTTCGCCCTCGCCCTCTGCGGCCTCGCCATCGGCTTCTGCGGCTTCGCCATCGGCGGCGTCAGCCGAATCGGCGGCTTCGCCAGCGGCGGACTCGGCGTCTGTTGAATCTGCGGTTGGCGAATCAGTTTCTTCTACCGACTCACCAGAGGCGGCGGTCTCATCCGAAGCTGCGTCATCAGCCGCGGTCTCATCAGAAGCTGCGTCGTCAGACCCTGCGTCATCAGCAGGGGGAGCCTGCTCGTCGGACTCGACGGTGGGCGTGTCGACAGCGGGGGCGTCGTCTGTGGGCAGAGCCTCGACGTCGTCGCTCACAGTGGTGGCGTCGGTGACATCGCTCATCGTCTATCCCTCCGTTCCAGCCCTCAAGAGGGCAAGGAAACCTTCGGCGAATACGTAGTCGAGGAGGGCCACAAGGCCGGTAACCAACAAGAACGTGATGACAACCACGATCGTGTAGTTGATCAACGTCGGACGATCCGGCCAAATGACCCGGTTCATCTCAGAACGGACCTCGGAGACGTACTCGCCCGGCGTGACTCGTTCGTTCGAGCCGGCGCGGTTCTCTCGGCGAGTGGCAATCGGGTTGCCCTCGCTGTCCATCTGGCCTTGACGTTGGAGATAACGACGCTGTTCGCGGTTCATCGCCATAGTGACTGAATCCTCAAATGAAACTTGCTGTTCTTCGGATGCGACTTTGTTTTCTTCGTGCTTCCGCCACTAAACCGTGACGGATTGCAAGCAATGGATCAGAACCGAAAAGCGGATCTGACACCAACGCAGGGCAGGAGGGATTTGAACCCCCAACCCCCGGTTTTGGAGACCGGTGCTCTGCCAATTGAGCTACTGCCCTAGGGGTGTAATCGGTGCGACCGAGGCCGCGTATCAACCGACCTTATGAGGCTAGCAGGTGATTCCCCGGGAACCGCTGCCCTTACCACAGCCGAGTCGCCGCAGGCTAGACCGTTAGCCGACGAGCCGATGGCGAGAGGTGAGACGATTGGCCAAAACAATGGCACCCGCCGTGCATGCTGCCGCTCCGGCAGTGGCCGCAATCGCTCCGGTTCCCCGCAAAAAGCCGGGTCGCTCGCTCAAGGCACCAAAGTGCCGACGCCAACCTTCACCGGCACGGTCCAGCGCCCGCATGATGTCAAAGAACAGGTAGTCGTCGGGTGTAACCGTGTGCCCGCGGAGGTTCGACAGGGCTCGAAGCAGCTTCTTGTACTGCACCAGTTCCGCCTGACAGCGCAGACACGAGCCGAAATGCTCAATTGCCGTCGGATTAAGGCAGTCACCACCGTCGACCACTTCGGACAGTTCCGAAGTGAAACGGTGACACTCGGCGGTCACGTTTCGAGCAGTGGTCGGCGCTTGCTCAGACAGCATCGGCTCGCTCCTCCCCCAGTGGGTAGAGACGTTCTCGAAGACGCTTTCGGGCCCGATGCAGCCGAACCTTGGCTGCCGACTCGGTGATATCCAATTGGTCGGCAATGGCCTCGTGTGACAGATCGTAGATGTCGCGGAGGACCACGACCGAGCGCAACTTGGGCGGAAGCTGCATCAGCGCCGCCACCAGTTGAGTTCGCAACACATCGATATCAGCCTGGTGAACCGGATCGAGATGGGGCGTGAGGTCAGGAATATCAACGTCATCGATCAACTGGTCGTGACGATGACGTTGACGTCGACCGAGGTAGGTGTTGGCACAGTTGGCGGTGATGCGATGCATCCACGTCGAGAACTGAGCGTCACCCCGGAACTTCTTGATGCCCCGGTGGGCTCTGAGGTATGCCTCTTGCACCACGTCTCGAGCGTCCTCCTCGTCACCTACAAGTCGATAAGCCAAGGTGTAGATGTCGGCGTACGTATGGCGCACCAGCGCTTCAAAGGCTTGATGGCTGCCTTCTTTGGCTGCTGCGACCAGGTCTTCAATTGACTTAGAGTCCATGTTTGGAATCCGACTTGTTTGACCCGTGCTCGACCCGATGGGTTACGTCCGAGGGTTTGCTCTCACTGTTCATCTTACGGTTTCGTGTCACCGATGGTGCCACGAGGCATCGAGTGCGACGACGGCCAGGCAACTGTTGGAGCCAGCGTGGCCTCCATGGCCCGACGCCCGAATGAACCTACGATGGCCATATGAAATTTGGGCGACCGGGGCGATGAGCACCGGAAAAACCGTGGCGGCAGCCCTTGCTTTGGCGATGGCGGCGAAGCTGTTCGCCGCCTGTACGTCAACGTCAATTGATAACAGCAGCACCGACGCGCTCGACCCCGTCACGGCGACAACGGCGCCGGGAACGACAAGTAGCGCTCCTGGGTCTACAAGTACAAGCGAACAGAGCGACGACTCCTCGGTCGGTGACGCGGAGCAGGCCGCCGCGGACGGCGATGGCGGAGAAACCGGCGACCTCGGGCTGTCTTACGTCGCCGACGTGATGCCAGTACTGGAACGCAACTGTGTGTCGTGCCATTCAGCGTCGGGCCCCGGCACCGCCCACGTTCGACTAGAGACCGCAGCCCAGGTGGCTTCACTTGCCGAATTCATCGCCACCGAAATCGAAGACAGACGAATGCCACCGTGGCGACTCAGTGGTCTGGAAGAAGTCGCGTACCGGTACCGCCCGGCCATCACCGATGACGACCGACAGCTGATCGTCGACTGGGCAACTCAAGGCGCGCCCTTGGACGTCGCCGACGACACGCCGCTTATCGCTCGAACCGAAACCCATCGAGCGGTGAACCCCGATGTGGTCCTTCGCCCCCAGACCGCATACCCCGGCTCAACCCGACTTGATGACTACCGCTGCCAGATCGTCGACCCTGACGTGGACGACACCACCTGGATCAAGGCCATCGAAGTCCTACCCGATCAGGAGGCGAACCTCCACCACGGCATCGTCTTCAAGCTGTTCAGCGACGTCCGGTCCAGGGCGGAACAATTGGACGGTCAAGACGGTAAGCCCGGATGGTCGTGTCCCACCGTTCCGCTGCTGGCCATTCCACTCCCCCAGTTGGCCGGATGGGCACCCGGAACCGGTCCCATCGTCCTGCCGGAGGGCGTCGGCATCGAGATGGAGCCCGGCGATGCCTTCGTCGTGCAGTGGCACTACCACTACGACAGCGGACCGGTGGAAGACAACTCCGGGCTGGCGCTAGAACTGGTGTCACCTCAGCTACTGGCCGAAAACGGTGGCCGTCTCGAATCTCTTAGAAGCCTTCAACTGTTCGGCCCGGTGGAAATCCCGTGCTCGGATACAGAAAGCGGACCGCTATGCGACCGGGACAGAGCGCTCGAACGAGTCCGCGACGAATTCGGTGAGCAGGCGGCCGGTATACCGGGGTTCGTCAACCGGATCTGCGGTGTGTCCCCGGCGACCTACGCCGACATGACCGACGGCAACGTCACATCGTCTTGTGACCTTCCGGCCCCAAACGGGCAGGTTGTCTCTGTCTGGCCGCACATGCACGAACTCGGGGCGGCCTACCGCTTGACCTTGAACCCCGGAACGGCCGGCGAGAAAGTCCTGATCGACATCGACCGGTGGGACTTCCAGTGGCAAACCGGCTATTACCCGGACGAGCTGTTGACCTTGGCCAACGGTGACACCCTTCGCATGGAGTGCACCTGGGACCGGTCGCTGTGGCCCGAGGATGTCGAGAGCCGGTACGTCGTGTGGGCGGAGGGCACTCACGACGAGATGTGTTACACCTCTCTCAGCTACCGGAAAAACTGAGAGTCCGGCCAGCGGGACGAAAACAGACGAGTCCCCCCGGACGATGTGTCAGGGGGGACTCGGAAGTTCAATTAATCCGACCAATGAGTCGGATAGTTATTGTCGTTTATCGTTGCTATTTGTTGATCTTGGTGACTCGGCCAGCACCAACAGTACGACCACCCTCACGAATAGCGAACCGCAAACCCTCATCCATAGCAATCGGGTTAATCAACTCAACCGACATCTCCGTGTTATCACCCGGCATACACATCTCC
>CALJMD010000286.1 GCA_937981915.1 uncultured Acidimicrobiales bacterium | reverse complement strand
CACCCGTTTGATCACCAACAGAGTTCGATCGTCAGCTTCGATCGAACCCATGGGATGGCGGGAAACGACAAGCTCGCCGACCTGAGGCCGGCGAGCCGTATCGATCAAAACAAATTCACCGTCGGCCAATGTCGGTGACATTGACTGGCCGACCACCCGAATTCGCCGACGGCGTCCCACTAGCCAGGCGATCAGGTTGAGCGCCCGACTGGTCATCGCTGTACGGCGAATTGCCAGGTCAGCTAGCGGTGTACCAGGGAATGTCCCGGCCCTTGGTGGCCCAGAAGATGTTGTGGACGTTCTCGATCTGTGCCATCAGGTCGGTAGCCGCGTCCAGGCTGACCGAGGTCTTGCAGGCCGAAGCTTGCTTGGCCGCATTCCAGAACGTGGTGTGAAGGTCCGGGTACTCCTCGAGGTGAGGGGGCTTGAAGTAGTCGTGCCAGAGAATGTTGAGTTCTCGCTTGACCTTCTCCGCTTCCTCTTCCTTGATGGCAACGAAACGGGCATAGGTGTTGTGAGCACCGTCGGCCGACATGTCGAGATCCAAGAGTTTCTTGGTCATCGACAGAACAGCCTCACCGGCAATGCGGGCACTGGCTGGGTCGTACACTCCGCACGGACCGTCGCAGTGGGCCGAGGCGACGGGCGCCTGTTTCAGGGAATCGAGTGTTTGGAGCAAACGAGCTGACAGATTCATGGACCTTCTCCTGGCGAGCGCCTGATCGTCTAGTGGTTCGATCTTGCAGCGTAGCGGCGCCACTTGCTGAGCGGCTAACTTTCCCTCAAGACGCCGTGTACCTTACTGAACGGCCGCTACCACTGAGGGTCGCAGACATCGACCTGATTATCAGCCGTGACCACCGGGGTTTCATAAAATCGAAGGCCGCGGGAGAAGTCAGCGGTCTTGAGGGCGTCGACCACGGTCTCGACCGCCAGCGCTCCCATCGTGCCCGGTTTCTGACACACGGTGCCTACCACCGCTCCACCGATGAGTAGCTCGACACCTTCTTCGTTACCGCCGATGCTGACGATGTCAGCGTCCAATCCGGTCTCCTGTGCAACGTCAACACAGCCAGCCGTCATGGCATCGGACATCGAGAAGATCAAGTCAATCCCGCCTGTGGCGGCGAACGCCCGACATGCCTCGGCTCCGCCATCGCCCGTCCAGTCGCCAGGCTGCGAGGCAACGATTTCGTAGGCGATTCCAAGATCGTCCAGCTCAGATTGGAAACCGTCGGCCCGCATCACGGCGTTTGCGGTACCCGACTTGCCTTCGATGACCGCGATCCGTGCCGACTGGCTACCAATGATGGTGGCTGCGAAGCCTGCCGCCTTTCGTCCCATGTCAACGTCGTCATTTGTCACCATTCCCACGGTGCCGGGATAGACAAACTGCGAACCGAACTCTTCAACGGTGCCAATTTGATTGGCCACGGCAATGACGGGAACCCCTGCCGCAGCAGCCAATTCAGCGATTTCAACTGCCGCCCCACTATCCACGGGCGATAGGACGATGCCGTGAACGCCCTGTTCAATCAACGATGCGACGTCAGCCAGTTGTTGGGCGGCGTCATCGCCGGCGTCGGTCACGATCAGTGTCGCTCCCGCCGAGTCGGCGCCGGTCCGGGCGCCGCTTTCGAGACCTTGAAAGAACGTTCTCGAAAGACTTTGCACCGACAGGCCGATCAATGGCGGCTCATCAAGCGGTTCGGTAGGAAGGTTTTCCATCGCCTCATCGACTGAGTCCGAGTAGGCCAGGGACGAATCGTCAGAGGAGCCAGACGAGGAGCATCCCGCTAGGAACAGTAGGGCGGTGAAGCCGACCGCAAACCGAACAAATCGAAGTTGAACTCTCACGGCCGGGGTATCGGCAGCCTGATGTGATCCTTGACCTATTCAGGACCCAACGGTTCAAGGAATCGAGTCCTCACCCCGACTAACAAGGGGTGACACGGTTGAGGCCCATTACAGATGCGCGGCGCTGGGCCGGCGACCACATCGGCGAATCGTTAACTGTCATAGCAATCGCCACGCTGGCGGTCGGCATGATCACCAGCCTGCTGCTGGTCGATCTACTCCGAAGCGGGGCCGAACAAGGTATGCGCTGGACCGAGGCCGATCAGGGGATCACTGAGCTCGAAGGCCTTGCGTCGCAATTGGTCGGAAGCGTGCGAACGGCCTCGCCCGACGACCCGAACGGCGCCGAGCTGCTCGACCGGCGACTCGATCGCTTCCTGGAACAGCGAGCCGTAAGCCAAGCGGCGTTCGAACAAGCGCTACCCGAAGCTGATGGTGCTGTAGCCACTCGATTCACCAAGCTCGACACGTCGATGTCGGCCGTCACGGCAACGGGAAAACGCATGATCGCCACCGCCGACCTAGACCAGAGGCGGTCCATGCTCACCGAAGCTGAGGTCGCCTACCAACTGGCTCGAGCCGACTTCCTCAATCTCCGCGAGACAATGAGCGAAACGCGACTGCGATCGGACGAGCAGGCCCAAAAGGACGCCTCCCGATGGGTTCAGGGGCTCGCGCTGTTGGGAATCGTGTCGCTTGCCGTCGTGGCACTTGTTGTTCGTTTAGGACGTTCAGCAAGAATCCAAGATCGTGAACTCCGAGGTCAGCTGGCCCAGCAGGTTGAGCAGGCCGAGGCCGCAAGCCGAGCCAAGAGCGAGTTCGTGGCCAACATGAGCCACGAACTACGAACACCAATGAACGGAGTGATCGGAATGTCCCAACTCCTGTTGACCGACGATGTGACGTCCGAGCAACGAGACATGATCGGTGTCATCAACAACAGCGGGGAATCGCTCCTGGCCATCATCGATGACATCCTCAACTTCTCGAAGCTAGAGGCAGGCAAGTTTCAACTCGATCCTCAGCCGTTTTCGATCCGGACCGCTGTCGAGGAGACCGCCGACGCCCTGGCCCTCTTGGCCGCCGAGAAGGGACTGGAACTGATCGTTGACGTCGACCCCAGACTGTCCAGCACTGTCATCGGCGACTCCGCACGGCTCGAACAGGTACTACGTAACCTCACTGGAAACGCCATCAAGTTCACTGACACCGGCCACATCGTGCTGAAAGCAACGAAGCAGGACGATTCACAGTCGGTGGAATCAGACAACGGCACCTCGAATACCACCACCGTGCTGTTTGAGGTGGCCGACACCGGAGTGGGCATTCCCGCAGACAACATTCCCAAACTGTTCAAGTCGTTCACACAGGCAGATGAGTCGACCACCAGGAGATATGGGGGAACCGGGCTCGGACTGACCATCAGCGGAAACCTCATCGGCCTCATGGGAGGACACATCGGCGTTTCCAGCGTTGTTGGCACCGGCTCAACCTTCTCGTTCGAGCTCGCACTCCCCGATGCTGCGGATCACCCTGGTCCCTCTGACGATTCAATGCCGACCAACTTGTCTGGACGAGATGTCCTGGTCGCACTAACCGATCCGGCGGCCAGTCAGGCGGCTGCCCGGATCCTGGAACACGCCGGAGCGTCGGTTACCACCCTTCGGCCAACCGCAGGTCTGGCCGACGAGTTGCGAGGTCCGCTGAGCGTTGACGTGGCCCTCGTCGACGACGAACCCGACAACGACGAGTGGATCTCGCTCCTCCAATCTCAAGATCGCCGCATGCCCCCGCTCGTCGTTGCTACGGACGTCAACAGACCTGAACGGCACTCCCTCGTTCGAGCCCACTCCACCTCGACGGTGATCATCAAACCGACAAAGGCCATCGAGCTACTTCAAGCGGTTGACAACGCCCTACGATCTGACGGCCTCGACGAGAGTCGCCGACACTACGCCGCCCCAGAGTCAGACTCAGACTCGATAATCACGGCACTACTGATCGGCGGTGACAAGGTCCACGCCATGTTGGTCAAAGCCCGTTTGAGTCAACTCGGGGTTGAAGCGGACATCAGCTCGCGAGCCGCGTTCGACACCAGCCTCGAGCACCCCGCATACGACATCATCGTGGTCGACGTGGACTCCACTGCTTTCCCGGACCCGGAACTATTAGGCGACGAGTTCCACCGTCGACAACGGCCGTTCATCGTTGCACTGAGCGGGGACCCACTCCCGGACAAGACTGGAACGCATCGACCGCACTGGTCTGATCAATGCCTGGCAAAACCGGTCACTCCCGACGCCCTACAAGATCTTCTGGCCGCGCTCAAAGCCAGACAGCTGTCATCAGCCCCCGGGCACGATCACGCCGACAGCCTCAGCCCGATGTCGGGCGCTCCTGCACCACCGTAGGCAGGACCGTCTGTGGCACAGTGGTGGGGTGATAGAGGATAACGATGGACACACGGTGGAAGGAATGTTCGCCGCAGATCGAGCATCGCAGCGACTCGGCATCAGCCTGGACCGCTCAGGAGACGGGTTCGCCGAGGTGTCAATGACCGTCACCGACGACATGGTGAACGGCCTCGGGATCGGTCACGGCGGTTTAGTATTCGCGCTGGCCGACTCGGCGATGGCGTTCGCCACCAACGGCACCGGCACACCGGCTGTCGCCGTTCAAGCCGAAATAGATTGGGTTCGCCCAGCCAAGCTCGGGGCCCGCCTGACAGCCACCGCCAGCAACGTCCACGGTTACGGCCGAAACGCCATCACCGACGTTGTTGTTCGAGACGAAAGCGACGAAACGATAGCGATCTTTCGCGGCCGCACTCGCCTGGTCAAACGACGCTCGCCCTAACCGAGACGGGCTAGATGTTGTAATCAGTAGCCGGCATCGACGTCAACTCGACCTTCCAGTTCGCGACCAGCACCAAAGAACGACACGTTGCGCTCGATGTGCGATGCCAACAGCGGAATTCCCATCTCCGGGGTATTACCGACGTGCGGGGTGATCATCACCCTCGGGTGAGACCACAGCGGGTGACCATCCGGCAGAGGCTCAGGATCAGTGACATCGAGGCATGCCCCGCCAATGGCCCCTCGCTCCAGCGCCGCCAACAAGGCGGAATTATCGACATGTCCACCCCGGGCCACGTTGACCAGCCAGCCGTGCTCGGCCATAGCTCCAAACTCGTCATGGCTCATCAGATTGGTCGTCTCCGGGGTGAGGGCCAGAGCCAACACCACCAGGTCCGCACCATCGAGAGCCTCCAGGCGATCTTCAAACCCCAACGTTCGAGCGGCACCCGCCATCGGCGATGGGCGGCGACGAACGACAGTGGTTTCACAGTTGAAGCCGGACAACAGTTTGAGTAGCTCCTCGGCGATGCCACCCGCCCCAAGAATCGTGACTCGCCCATCGACAAGATTGTGGCCCTCAGGCGCCGACCACGTCGTCGCACGGGCAAAGGTGGACAGTCCCCGCAGGCCGGCCAACCCCAACATCAAAGCGTGCTCGGCCACCGGCCGGGCGTACACCCCCCGAGC
>CALJMD010000285.1 GCA_937981915.1 uncultured Acidimicrobiales bacterium | reverse complement strand
CAGCGCCTCTTCTTCTTCGTTGCGCAGTAGTCCGGTAATGGTGATGTCACCCGGGTCGACGTCGAGGTTGACGATCTCGCCGACAATGACCGGTTCGCCGTCGACCGCGACAACGTCGGCGGTCTTGATGAACAACTCGGGGCGGTCTTGGACGTCGGTCAGTTCGGTTGTACCCGAGGTGACTCGCCGTCGACCCTGGATGACGTAGTCGATGTCGGCCCGCCGGGATAACTGATCGGGCGGAACCGACACTTCGGTGTCGTCGGGCTCAATGAACCATTTGCCGTTTCGTAGGTGAAGCAGATGGACCCGTTCGATCGGATACCAATTCAGGGCTGTCAAATACTGCAGCGAGGCTCTGACCCTGACCCGTTTCTCGTCGATCTGTTCGATGACCTCAACGTCGAGCGAGTCGAGCTTGGCGTAGGACGCCAACATGCCACCACGAACCGACACTTGCAGCCGCCAAAGCTCGTAGTCCGGCTTCGTTACCGGGTCGAGTGCGTCGTAGGCCAGTTCCCACCGTCGAAAGTCCAGGTGGTCGTAGTACTCTTCGACCGCCTCCACCGGCGACGGTGGAGCCAGCGCCGAAGCCGTTGCTTGGACCGGAAAGTAGCCGAGGACGACTACGAGAACGATCAGCCGAACAACTTGGCGGCGGCGCGACGGAGGGCGAGAGAACCGTTGCCGGGCGACCGCCAACAGCCGGTGAGCCAGAGGGGTTTTGTCATCGGGGTCCGAACCGTCACCCAACGGCAGGCCGGCTTGGCGTTTGAATAAGAAGCGGCTGAACCAGCCGAACGGCCCGAACAGCATCCGCTGGTTGGCTCGAAGACGGTCGAACTTGCCAGCGTCCAATCCCGGTCGACCCAAGAGATTCCACACCAGCAAATGGATGGCCGCTATCACCGCGGCGGGTGGAACGGTGCCCCACATGATCCGCTGCCACGGGGGAACTTCTCGCACCGGGAGCTGGGCCGGAAGCGGTGGAATGTCAGCCCGTTCCCAGACGACAATGCCGTTCTCCAGAGGACCCAGACGTTGCCAACCGGTGAAGTGCAGCAGCGGGTCGTAGAACTGATCGTTGGAGAAGACGTACTTCAAGTTGTACTTCTCCGGTACTTCCAGGAACTGCTGTAGAGACCCGAGCCCGGAGATGCCTCGATACTTTGCACCCTCCAGACGTTCGACCGACGTGGAGGTCAGTTCCGGTAGACGGCGAACAGAGTGGTAGTTGCCGTCGACCTGGGTGGCCGTGGTTTGCGCCGACAACCAGGCGACCTGGTCGCCGAATCCCAGCGTGAGAAAACGCCAGCGGTCGTGCTGGTCTTTTTCGATGAAGGCCACGATGGGGTCGGTGTCGATCCGCTGCGGCTGGAACTTGCGGTATTGGGCCAATGTGGCCGAGAACAACGACATCACTGCCAGGCCCAGCACAAATCCGATTTGCGTGCCTCGAAGTAGAACGGGGCCGCCGGTGGAGCGCAACCAGTTTGCCACCGTTCCCTTCTCCAGTGAGTCAACGAACAACCCTGCCAGCGGCAGAATCTGCATCGAAGCCCAGAAGGTAAACCGGTCGAGTGTCAACACGTCGAAGGCGTGCCCGAGGATCATGCGGGGGATCGGGGTGGTACCGCCGGTGCCCAGTAGCGACAGCAGTCCGATCGAAGCGGCGATCGGCCACTTGCGGTCGAGGATGGCCCGGGCCATGGCGTACGGCCAAACGAAAATCATCATCCCCCACGGGATAACGAAGAACACCAGACCGATGTTGCGGTCGACCAGGAAGTTGTTGCGGCTGCCGTGGGGAATGGAAATCTGCGTGATGGGGTCAGTTGCCGACCACCACCAATAGGGGAGCACTACCAGAACCAGGGCACCAAGAACACCGAACCCCAGGACGACGCAACGCACCAGGGCCGGTCCCGCCCGACGGAACCGTCTGCACCCGAGCGCCAGCGCCGTAGAGGCCGTAAGCGGCGGGTCACCTCCCGGTGGTTCATCTGGGGCGGGAATTCGGGTTTCGTTCAGCAAGCCGTAGGCCAACACCGGCCCGAGGAAGAACACCGAACCGAACAGAGTGGTCACGTGGTGCCCGGCAGTGCAGGCGGCCAGGACGGCCACACCGGAAACCAGATCCGCTACCCGTCCTTCGAACGCCCAGTTGCGCAGGTAGGGCAGTGAGTTCAGCAGGAAGGCCAGCGCCCATGTGGTTGGCAGCTGACCGAAAACGTGGACGGTTTCGGCAATGGCTGATGACCCGACAAGTAGCAGAGCGGCGTTGGCCGCCGCCTCTTGATGCACCCATATCCGTGAGAACCGGTAGACACCGACGGTTAACAGGTTGAGCGCACAGATCTGCAGGAGCGCGAACGCCAACTCCAAGTCGTTGGTCAGCTTTGACAGCGCACCGGTGGCCATGTGGGTACCGGGCGGGTAGGAGACCGTGGTGAAGCCGGTGTACCAGCGTTGATCCCACGTACTAAACCAGCCTCGGGCG
>CALJMD010000284.1 GCA_937981915.1 uncultured Acidimicrobiales bacterium | reverse complement strand
GGTTCGCAACGCCAGCCCACAAGAAGCGCTGGACGCCATCGCCGGGTTCTGCGCTCTGAACGACGTGTCTGTCAGGGATTGGCAAACCAGGACAAGCCAGTTTGTAGCTGGCAAGACGTTTGAAGGCCTGACGCCGGTCGGCCCGAGTCTGGTCACCCGAGACGTAGTCGGTGACGGTCGAGGCCTTCGACTTTCAACAACCGTCAACGGTGAAGTTAAGCAGGACAGCAGCACCGACCACCTGGTGTTCGGACCGGTCGACATCATCGTCGATCTCAGTCGCATTATGACGCTTGATCCTGGCGACATAATCGCCACCGGAACCCCTGGTGGGGTAGGGGTGGCACGAGACCCCAAGGAGTTCCTCAAGCCCGGTGACCATGTTGAGGTGGAGGTTGAAGGCGTCGGCCGGCTGTCGAATCATTGCCGGTGATCGTTCGACGCTGAGCACTCATGTCGTACCCGAATCGGTTACCCGCTGAGAGCATTTCCTTTGTGCTGGATACCAGTCCGGCCGACCTGCCGGACTCGGTACTGGATACGGCCAGGCGGTGCCTTCTCGATCTGATCGGTGTGTGGGCGGCGGGTCGAATGACCGAGTTGTCAGCGATAACTCACCGATTTGTTCGCCGCCATCATGGTGCTGGCGAGGTTGGCTCGCGGCTTTTCTTCGACAGTGCGATGGTTGCGCCGGCCGGAGCAGCCTTCGCCGCTGCGTCGACGATCGATGCCATCGATGCCCACGACGGACACAAAATAACCAAGGGGCATACCGGCGTACATCAGCTCGCTGGGTTGCTGGCCTTTCTCGATGCGGAAGAAGGCGGCGTACACGGTGCCGGTGGAACACAAACGTCCGAGATCGACCCGCTGGATGCAGTGGACGGCCGAGAGTTTCTCGCTTCACTGGTCGTCGGCTACGAGTTCGCCACCCGGGCTGGGATCGCGCTGCACTCGTCTGCCTGTGACTATCACACCTCAGGCGCCTGGGGCGCGGTCGGGGTCGCCGCTATTGGCGCCCGGGTGCTTGGCCTTGACGAGACACGGACGTTCGAAGCGATGGGTCTGGGCGAGTACTTCGGTCCGAGAAGTCAGATGATGCGGGCCATCGACCATCCGACAATGGTGAAAGACGGATCCGGATGGGGTGCTATGGCCGGTGTGTCGGCCGCCTACCTGGCGGCTGACGGGTTCACGGGAGCACCGGCTGTAACGGTGTGTGACCCGGCGCTCGATCACGTTTGGTCCGACATCGGTCGGCGTTGGCTGATCGAGGATCAGTACTTCAAGCCCTACCCGGTGTGTCGCTGGGCCCAGCCGGCGGTGGAGGCGGCGCTGTCGGTCATGCGCCAACACGATTTGGTCGCCGACGGGATTGACCATATAGAGGTGCATTCGTTTCATGAGGCCGTTCGGTTGGCCACCCGACGACCTGACACCACCGAACAAGCCCAATACAGTCTCCCGTTCCCGGTGGCCGCCGCGGTTTGCCACGGTCGACTTGGGGTGACTGAATTGGTCGGAACCGCCCTTCAAGATCCTGAGGTTCTGCGTCTCTCAGCGTCGATGCAAATGATCGAGGACTCCGAGCACAACAAAGCCTTCCCGGCGAATCGCTTCGCCCGGGTATCGGTCCACACTACTGACGGGCAGGTGTTGCGCTCAGAGAACCACGAGCCACGTGGTGACCCTGAGGACCCGCTGAGTGACGCCGAAATCCGCTCGAAGTTCCATCAGCTGGCGTCACCGGCCTTGGGTAACGATCGAGCCAGCGCCATCGAACGCGCTGTCGACGGGCTTGTTGAAGGGGCGTCGCTTGGCCGTCTCACCCGGCTACTAGTCGAGCCTTGCCTAGAGCAGACTTAGGTTTGTGCGTTAACCGTTGCCTCCACAAGGAGCGCGAAGTGGTCGGAGACATGAAACCGGTGGTCATACGCTTCGGTTGGGAAGTCGATGACTTCTTGTTTGGTAATGGTGACATCTTGTGTTGACAGTGCACGGGTGAAGTAGGCCCGGAATCTGCCTTTGTCGCCTCGAAACCCGTTGCGATAGCCGTCCCACGTTGGCTTTGGAGGCAAGTCTCCGCTCAGTCCAATCGACGTCAGCGCTTCGTCTTCATCAACCCGCAGGTTAGTGTCGCCGACGACGGCCACGTTTGCGCTTTTTGCCGCCGCCAGTGTCACCGAAAGCTGGTGAATCCGATCTTCAGCGCCGCCCTTTCCCGGGGCGAGGTGAACGTTGGCTACGGCCAGGTCGGCGCCCGGGAAGTCCACTACGACGGCGGTCCTGGTGACGCTGGAAAAAGTCGGCTCGGTTGCCATTAGCTGGTGGGTGACGAGAACCGCTAGGTTGCCTGAGTGCGAGCGAGGGTTCGCTCGGATCATGTCGTGGGTCTCGACGTAGGGAACCACACCCGGTAGCTCTTGGAAGCAGATGACGTCAGGTTTCAAATCCAAGATGGTTTGACGGACGACGGCCTCAGAGTCGACTTGGCCCCATTGCATGGGCGCGTCCTGTGAGCGCTCCATCATGGCCAGATTCCAGCTGAGCAGCCTCATTGCTGTTGAGGCTATCGGGGTGAAAAACGCCAATGGCCCGAACCTTTCGGTTCCGGCCATTGCTGTCAACAATCTGACGTTGGAGCGGACGACGAGAATCGAACTCGCATCATCAGCTTGGAAGGCTGAGGTTCTAGCCGTTGAACTACGTCCGCAGATCTTGGTACGCCATGAGGGTACCTGGCCTGGTTATCCTACCACGGTCGAAAGGGTGAATCGGGTGCAAATCAACGTGGCTGGACGATCTAGGCCGCCGATCAGCCAAGCAGGGGAGGGCGGCCGATGAAGGGTCGGCTTGATTCGCTGCTGGCCGCCGGCGTGGAACGCGGCGCCGTGCCAGGGGCCACGTTTTGCGTGGTCGATGCCAACGGCGTTCTGTACAACGGCGGGGCGGGCGTTCGCTCGCTTGGGTCGTCGGAGGCGATGACGCCTGACACTGTCGGACAAATCTATTCCATGACCAAGGCACTGACCGGGGCGGCCGCCATGCAGATGGTGGAGGAGGGCGTGATGGAACTTGACGCCCCTGCAGCCGAGGTCTGCCCTGAGCTGGCCGATGTCGGCGTGCTGGACGGCTTTGAGGTTGACGGTGCACCCCGCATTCGTCCGCCGATCCGTCCGATCACGCTCCGGGACCTGCTCACTCACACCTCTGGCTTTGTGTATGACCTTTGGAACGCGGACCTGGTGCGTTGGCGTCGGAGCAGTCAGGTGCCTGACCTTCGGTCGGGGCTGCGGTCCTCGCTCATCCAACCCCTTATGTTCGATCCGGGAAGCCGTTGGGAGTACGGCATCGGTATCGACTGGGTGGGTCAAATGATCGAAGCGACGACTGGCCTAACGCTGGGAGAGGTCTTTCAACGGCGGTTGACCGGCCCGCTTGGGATGACCGATACGGCGTTCTCGTTGTCGCCTTCCATGACGGCGAGGCTTGCGTCGATTCATCTTCGACAGCCGGACCGGTCGATGATTGCTCGACCGCCAGACGCAGCTTCGGATGGCGAATTCCAGTCGGGGGGCAGCGGTCTATACGGAACGGCTCGTGATTTTTGCCGATTCATCGAACTCGTCCTTGGCCACGGCGAGGTTCGCGGTGAGCGACTGCTGTCGGCCGCTACTGTTCGGGCCATGGCATCCAACCAGATCGGCGATCTGCGGGTGCGGCCCCTACGTCCGACCAACCTGGACGTGTCGAACGTGGCCGAGTTCTTTCCTGGTCAGGCAAAGAGCTGGGGGCTAACGTTCCAGATCAACGAAGAGCCTGCACCTACTGGCCGACCGGCCGGCACATTGATGTGGGCCGGGTTGGCCAACAGTTTCTATTGGATTGATCTTGTCAACGGCGTAGGTGGCGCGTACCTCAGCCAGATTCTGCCCTTCGCCGACGAGCAGTCGTTGGGGCTGTTCTACGAGCTTGAACAAGCTGTCTACGAGTCGTTGTTGAACAACGACTGAACGCAGGTTGGCTGGCTAGCGGATACCGAAGACCTGGGTCCAATAAAGTCCTGGAACGTTGCCGCGGGTGGAGCCCTCGGCGTAGCCCACTCCAAGTTCGCTGAAGTCGCAATTCAAGATGTTGGCTCGGTGACCGGGAGAATTCATCCAACCCTCGACGACGGCGGCAGCTGAGCCGTAGCCCTGGGCGATGTTCTCACCCCAGCCGCGTCCGGTGTACCCGGCTTCGGCCACTCTGGTTCCGGGGCCTTCTCCCTCGGGGCTGTTGTGGTCGAAGTAGCCTCTGGCCGCCATGTCCTCGCTGTGGCTGTCGGCCGCGCTGTTGAGTTGGTTGTTCAGGCTGAGGGCGGGGCAGCCATTGTCGGCCCGTGCCTGGTTGGTGAACGCCAACACCTCTTGTTGAATTGCGCTGTCGTTGCCGGTCGGAGCGGCGGGTTGGGTGGTTGGGGCCTCTGTCGTTGCCGGAGCCTCGGTTGCCGTTGTTTCAGCGACTGTGGTCGGTGCCTGGGACGTGGTTGTTTCGGCCACGGTTGTTGGAGCGGCCGTTGTTGGAGCGGCCGTCGTCGGCGCGGGTGTTGTCGGCGCTGCCGTCGTTGGAGCCTCGGTGGTTGGAGGTTGAGTTGTGGTTGTCGGCGCGGTGGTGGGTGTTGTGGTTTCGACGGTCAGTGTTGTCACTGTCATTACCGGATTGTCGTCGGCACTCGCTTCTCCGGATTGATCGTTGACATCAGCCTGATTTTCGTCGGAGAACGGCACAACAGACTCGACTGTTGGGCTGCCTGGGTCGACTTCGTCGGCAACCGGGTTGAGTGACTCGTCGTTCACTGCCGGGGCGGCCGGGTCAACCAGCGCGTTGTCAGTGACGGTGTCGGGATCGGTGCTAGAAAACAGGCTGCTGATTGCCCAGAACAGGACGCCTACGACGACTATTGCGGCGGCTACGACACCCCAATACACGGTGTCTCGTGAATACCCCGTGTCTCGCGAATACCCGGTGTTTCCCGAATACACAGGTTCTCCCGGATACACAGGTTCCCCGGAATACCCGGCGTCGCGACCGGATCGATTCGGCTCGATGTAGTTGCCGTGGGGGCTTGGTGGAACCGGCCCCGTCTCCAGAAAGGATGGTCCGGGTGGGCGCGGTGGTTGGGTCGACGGAGGGCCGGGATAGCCGTCGCCGAACTGCTGGGTTCCCATCTCCGAGTCGACGATGTCGCTCACGAAACGCTCCTTTGGCCTCAAGCACCTTGGTTCGTCGATTGTCGTCGACGCCACCTGCTTGTCGAGGACACTACTCAGTGGGGAGTTGGGCGTTCGGCCAAAAGGTCAAATCTCGTCCGATTCTTTACCTTCGATCGTTTCGTTGGTCTGCAGCCGGTTGAGCCTTCGGGTGAGTGGGGGGCTAAGCGAGGCGATGCCAACGGCGGCTGCGACGGCTCCGGCGATGGCCGACGCTCGCATCACCTGAACACCGGGCGCCTTCACCCTGGCTGATTCGGGATTTCCCGGTCGATAGGAGATCTCGACGTCGCCGCCTTCGGCCAGTCGCTCGCTTTCGGCTATGACTGCTTCAACCTGGTAACGCGCACCGTCAACATCGAATTCGACGACTGGTCGGTAGTTGGGCGTACCCTGTACGTCCACCGTGACATGGTCGATGACCACGGCGGTTGCCGATACCCCGCCGCTGTACGGACGGGATCGCAAATAGGCAAGACCGGCAACCGTGAAGACGACGAGCCCGGCCACAAGACAAAGCCACCCGAAAAGTCGGACGAAGATCGCTAATAGTTCGGATGCGGCTGGTGGTCGAAACGTGTCAGGCAAGAGAGACTCAGGTCGATCTTCGGTCGGGACGCTACTGGTCGGGCGTGCCGTTACCGGCCAGGAGTGCCGGCGTTGACTTCTCGTGTCGTGCCAGGCGGGGCTCCGGGGGAGGGCCAAGCTTTACCCCGATGCGCTCGACCTCAATGGCTTGAGCGACGAGCAGCTCGACCGCCTCGGTCAGATGGTCGACGTCTTCGACGGAACGAAATTCGATACAACGAGCTGATCGAGCGTCCGGGCCTTGCTCGGTGAGAATGCCGTCGGGGTCGTCGAGCAATGCGCCCTTGAAAAACATCAGCGCGAGGTGACTCTTCGATTCCTGAAAGATGGCGATATTCGTCGATCCACGGCCCTGGCCGTGGGTAAAGCACGGCGATCGCCACTTGACTTGCTCAGCCAATCCGCAAGCCATCAAGATCGGCCGTAGCCGGCTCATTTCGTCGCCCCACCTCTTCGACTTCGCGATGTAGGCGTCAACCTCGGCGCTCGTCATGAGGGCCAGCGTACTGTTGCGACCTGGGCTACCGAATGATCTCGCCAAGACCAGCGAAGCGGGTCATCTGAGCTTGGCCCAGGTGCAGTGGATCAGATTACTCGGACGTTCTTGGCCTCGTCGCCTTTGCGGCCGGGGGCTACGTCGAATTCGACGTTCTGTCCTTCTTCCAGCGAACGGTAGCCGTCGCCGGAGATGTTGGAGTAGTGAACGAAAACGTCTTCGCCCTGCTCGCGTGAGATGAAGCCGAAGCCCTTCTCATTGTTGAAAAATTTGACGGTGCCTTGCATTGCTGAACTCTTTTCACTGCTGCCCGCCACTCGACGGGCAAAGATGTTGACCTACGTGATGGCTAGACGATTCCTCGTGGGGGCTTGTATTAGCCTGCTCCACAAGGTGACATGACGTTGCTGGAAGAGCAAATTGTCGGTCGCAGGTTGGTCATCTGTATTAGCGTTCAGGCATGAACGAGCAGTTGCGAACCGGCTTGGACTACGTCAACGCGGCGACCGATCTGCTGCAACGCCTTGAGGGTGACTATCCGGGTCGAGGGCTGTATCAGGCGGCGGAGATCCAGTTCTGGTGGAGTCGTCCTCGGAGCACCGACTCGGTCGAGCAGCTGTTCTGGTTCGATGATGATGGACGCCCTGGGGCGGCCATGTTCGTCAACGACTTTGGTGATGGGTCGTCCTTGTTGTACGACGATCCGACTGTCGTTGTTGTTGTGATGCCGGACTCGCCAGCTGACTGGGTAGCACACGTTGTTGACCGCGGTCTCGCTCGCGTGGCTGAGCTGGACATCGAGTCGGTCGAACTCGAAATCGGTCAAGCCGATGATGTCATGCGCCAGGTCATGTTCGATCGGGGCTTCGAGATTAAGGGCGACGGCTTCGTCGAGTGTTGGCTCGACGTATCCGCCCGGCCGGAGGTCAGTCCGCTGGCCGATGGGTATCGCTTGTTGGCTCGCTCGGATATGACCGATCGACCACACCACATGAGCCGCCCCGATCGGCCCGGCCCCGAGCCGCGGCTACAGCAGGTGTCGTTATATCGCCCCGAACTCGACCTGGTTGTGGTCGACGCTCAAGGCGAACCGGCCGCTCACGGGATCTTCTGGCACGACCCGGTGACGGCTACCGGAGTCGTTGAGCCGATGCGCACCCTCGACGAGCATCAACAGCGTGGCCTGGCTCGACACATTCTCACAGCAGGCATCAACCGCTTGGCCGATGCCGGAGCGAAGCGTATTTCGATTGGGTACGAACCAGACAATCCAGCCTCGGGACATCTGTACCGCAGTGTGGGCTTCGTTCCACACAGCCAAAGCGACCTATTTGCCGGGCCGGTCGTTTCCAGCTGAGGCTGCGGCAAGAGAGCGACTACTGGGGGATGAGCGTGTTAGCGAAGATTTGCCAGGCGAGGACGCTTTTCGCCACGAAGCTCAACACGATGTAGATCCGTTCGCCCCAGATGTAGTCGGCCCATCGGCCAGACTTGCGGTACTGCAACCATTGGTTGAGAGCGAACGTGTTGAAGAAGAAGAAGATCGAAACGATGATGCCGTAGACGAAGCCCGGAGGTCCCTCAGCGCCGTCTTGGCG
>CALJMD010000283.1 GCA_937981915.1 uncultured Acidimicrobiales bacterium | reverse complement strand
CTCAAACACCCCGAGATTGCCAACGCTGCCCCGAGGCTGCACAGTGCGCAAAGCACAAGACGGGTTGCTGACAACAAGCCGGGCGGTGGCCTCATCGCCTCAACGCTACCTGTTGGCATCGGCGTGCGACGGAGGACGTTTTGATTGAGAGGGCTCGACGGGGTTTTGGCCCGACTAGGTTTTGACTCGGCTAGGTTACGGCCATGACGACAGAACCTGGCGACACATCGACCTGTTTCATAGGCGGATCGTGGTCCGTCGGCCGGGACGAAGCCATCGAGACAGTCAATCCGGCGACCGGTGATGTGGCCTGGTCAGCCCGGGCGGCCTCGTCCGGTCAGGTCGCTGAGGCACTAACCGCTGCCCGCCAACATCAGCAGGAGTGGGAGAACGCTGGTGCCGCCAAGCGGGCCGCCGTGATCGAGCAATTCGCCCAACTGGTGGAACGGGATCGTGTTCGCCTGGCCGAACTGATCGCAGCCGAGACCGGCAAACCGCTGTGGGAGTCCGCCACCGAAGTCAACACCGTCATCGGTAAAGCCCAGCTGTCCGTCGACGCCTATCACGAACGTACGCCCGACTCGGTGAAGGTGGGACCGGGCGAGCTAACGCACCGGGCCCTCGGTGTGGTGGCCGTGCTCGGTCCGTACAACTTTCCCGCCCACCTGCCGAACGGCCAAATCTTGCCGGCGCTAATGGCCGGCAACGCCGTGGTCTACAAGCCGAGCGAGATGACTCCGCGAGTGGCCGTAGCCCACGTTCAACTGCTGGCTGAGGCCGGCGTACCGTCCGGTGTGATCAATCTGGTGGTCGGCGCCGCCGAAACGGGCCGAGCGCTGGTGGACGGCCCGGTTGATGCCGTGGCCTTCACCGGCAGTGTCCGCACCGGCCGAGCTCTGCATGCAGCCCTGGCTGATCGTCCCGACGTGGTGCTGGCCTTGGAAATGGGCGGCAACAACCCTCTGGTGGTTGACGACTGGGACGATCTTGACGCGGCGGTGAACGTCATCACCCGTTCGGCGTTCATTTCGGCCGGGCAGCGCTGCACCTGCACCCGCCGTCTGTTTGTCCCGGCCGGCCCCGAAGGCGACCGCCTTATCGACAAGTTGGTGCAGCTGACTCTTCGGCTTCGTATCGGAGCGCCCGGCGATCAGCCCGAACCGTTCGCCGGGCCGGTGATCACTGCAAAAGCCGCCGACGTGTTGCGCCAACGGGCCGACGAATTGGTGGGCAACGGAGCGGCGTTGTTGACCGAGCCCGGCGAGGCGCCACCGGGCACCGGGTTTGTCCGCCCGACCATCGTCGATGTCACCGGCCTCGACGTGGCCGACGACGAGATCTTCGGTCCACTCTTGCAGGTGAGTCGCTACGACAACTTCGATCAAGCGGTGACGATGGCGGCTGACACCGACTACGGGCTGGCGGCCGGCCTGATCAGCACCAACCGGGAACGGTTCGAAGAGTTCCGCCGCACCGTTAAGGCAGGCGTGATCAACTGGAACACCCCGACCACGGGGGCGTCGGGTCGTCTGCCTTTTGGCGGGGTCGGCGCCAGCGGCAACCACCGCCCCGCCGGATGGTCGGCCGCCGACTTCTGCGCCTACCCGGTGGCCACCATGGCAGCCGAAACGGTGACCGAAGCGACCGCCGACATTCGGGGACTTGAGTGACAACATCAACGACGAAGTTGAGCAACGTTCTGGTCATTATGAGCGACGAGCACCAGCGACGTGCTCTGGGTTCGGCCGGTCACGCCGTGGTGGACACACCAAACCTGGATGCTCTGGCCCGGTCCGGCACCCGGTTCACCAACTGTTGGACGCCGTCGCCGATATGTGTTCCGGCCCGCGCCGCTTTCGCCACCGGACGTTGGGTGCACGACATCGGAAACTGGGATTCGGCCCAGGCATACACCGGCAACCCGCCGGGTTGGGCCCACGCCATGCGTGATGTCGGCTACGACGTTTTGTCGTTTGGCAAGCTGCATCACCGATCAACGGCGGACGACGACGGGTTCACCGAGCGGGTGCTTCCCATGAACATCGTGGGTGGGGTCGGCTGGCTTCAGGGTTTGCCTCGTCGGCAGCCGATTCCCTACGACGAAGCCCATGAGTTGGCTGCCGACGTCGGTGTGGGCGAGACGACGTACACCCGTTATGACCGGCGAATCAACGAGTCGGCGTCGACGTGGCTGCGAGATCCAGCCCGACACGAACGCCCGTGGACGGCGTTTGTATCGCTGGTTGCTCCCCACTACCCGCTGTCGGCCCCCGAAGAGTTCGCCGCTCAATACCCACTCAGTGATATTCCACCACCGGAGATCGCCCCGGCCGACCATCAGCATCGGGCCGTCGGTGCCATGCAACGCTTCTTCCACTACGGCGACTTCTTCGACGACGCCAAGGTGACCGAAGCTCGGGCCGCCTACTTCGCTCTGTGCAGCTTTATGGACGACCATGTTGGACAGTTGCTTACCGCCCTGGACGCCAACGACCTCGGTGACGACACGCTGGTCATTTACACCTCGGACCACGGCGAAATGTTGGGCAACCGCGGCCTGTGGTGCAAGTCGTTCATGTTCGAAGATTCGGTTGGCGTACCGATGATCGTGCGCGGCCCCGGAGTACCTCAAGGCTCCACTGTTGAGGCAAACGTCAACCTGGTCGACGTCGCCGCCACCATCGCGACGGTCGGGCAATGCTCACTCGAAAGCCCGGGGGAATCGCTGATCCACCGGGCCAACAATCCACGCTCTGACCGCCCAGGCTTCAGCGAATATCACGACGGCGGTTCGATCACCGGCTCGTTTGCACTTCGGTTAGGCGAATGGAAGCTCGTCCACCATGAAGACTTCGAGCCGGAGTTCTACAACCTGGCAGAGGACCCGGATGAACTCATCGACCTGGGAACCTCACCCCGAGTAGCGGTCGAGCGCGACCGATGCTTGCAAACCTTAAACGATCTGGTTGATACCAAGGCGGCCAACACCCGGGCCTTCGCCGACCAAGGCGTCCTCGTCGACCAGCACGGTGGACGCGATGCCCTGGCCGACGTGTTCCGCTTCAACCACACGCCGGTCCCCGACTAGCCACTCAACTCCGTCTCCGGGCAACGAAGAAAGCCGCCAAAGCACCAGGCAGATAAGCCAGTGCGGCCTTTGGCGAACTTTTTCGCATTTGTCGGGAACATTTCATGGGGTGGCTTGCGACTAAGGGCTTGTTACGACAAAGACCGGGGAACATCGTGAAGCTGCAAACATCCACTACCAGAGTGACCATTCTGATTTTCTTTGTGCTTGCCTTGGTTGGCACTCCCGCGGTGGCGTGGGCGCTGACCTCCCCGAAGACCACCGTCGACTTCCCGGCCCAAGACAGTCAGATCCACGGTCAACTCGATGTGAGCGGCACGGCTGAACATCGAGTAGGTGTGGGAGGTGTCCGGCTTGTGCTCCGCAATCTCGACGACGAGACCTACTTCAACGGCGACACGTGGCAGCGTTCGTTCATCAGGTTTGACGTTCCGGTGCACAGCCCTGGCCAAACCGAAACCCAATGGGGTTTTTCGCTTTCGGCCGACAACCTCGAACCGGGTCAATACCGGGCCCGGGCGTTCGCCTACAGCGTCGAGGGCAACGGCGACGGGTTCGGTGGGGACTTGAACGAGTTCACCTACCTCGGCCGCTTCGACCCGGCGCTCTACGACACCGAAATCGTCTCGCCGACAGATGGCGGGACAGTCTCCGGGGCGATCGCCATCAGTGGCGTCGCCCAATCGACCGAGGGTGTCGAATCAGTCAAGGTTGTTGTACGCAACGTCGGGACCGGGCGGTACTGGAATGCAGAAACCGCACAGTGGCAACCAACGTTTGTCACCGTCCAGGCCGAGCTAGGCGACTCCTCCGGCGTGCCTGAGACGACGTGGGCAGTGGGTATCCCAGAAGAGCACGCCTCCCCCGGCACCTACTTCACTCGGGCCTGGGTCAGAACAGCGGAGGGCAACGGCGATCCGATCGGCCGCGGCCAGTCCACTTTCACCGTCACCTCATCCGAGCCGCCGGTGACCACAACGACAATCGCGCCCTCAACGACCAGCACCAGCGAGCGCACCCCAAGCTCGACCACGTCGACAAGCGCACCAACGACGGAAACAACGACGACGGCACCGACAACCACCACGGCCGAAACAACCACGTCGACCACGACAAACTCTCGGTCCCGTCAACCTCTCGGGCAGGGGAACGTTAGTTGGGAACTCATTGCCAGCGACGACTTCAATGGCACCAGGCTCGACGACAACATGTGGGAATACGGTTGGTGGGGGCCCGTCGACGGCAGCAAATACGATCGACCGGTGAACGGCAATGAGACGGCCTGCTACCACACCGATCAGGTGACGTTGGCCGACGGCGAACTCAGCCTCACGATGAGGCCGACAACCGAAGCGGAGGACGCATCGGGAGTTTGTCGCAAGAAGGACGGTTCAAAGGCCGAGTTTGTATCCGGCTACGCAACCACACGGCAGCGATACCAGGTGCAGGCGGGAACCTACCTTGAGACCCGCATGTTCATGCCGGGAGAAGGTGACGTTCTCTACAACTGGCCAGCGTTCTGGTTGGCCGACATGGACCGGGGCTTAGGTAGCAAGTGGCCCCACAGCGGAGAATTTGACATCGCCGAGATCCTCAGAGGTCAGGCCTGCGGCAACTACCACTACGCAACCTCACCAGGTGGAGCCCACCAACAGATAGGCAAGCGCTGCACAACGGTGCCGGCCAACACCTGGGCCGTCTTCGGTATGAAATGGAACCACGATGGCACCGTCGAATTCTTCCACCAAGGCGAGCCGGTGCAGGACCGAGGCGATGGCGGCGACTGGATAATCGACCCGCTCGAGCTGGCCGGCCCCTTTGCCATCGACTACACGTTCAACATCGCGCTGCAGCATGGTCTTCATAGTCCTGAGCGCCCCGGATACAAAGAACCGACCGCAGCAAACCCGCTCTCGGTGAAGTTTGACTACGTAGACGTGTATCAACTACCGAAGCCGTAGCGCTGTCGAGCATCGGCGAGCGTATTCCTGGCTCGCCGCCACACCACTCGAGCCGGCTGGGTTAGTCGCCTCCACACCGGTCTCACCTTCGACGCCAGCCGCTGAGCCGAGCGGGCCACACTGTCAATGGTCGGTCCAATGGCGTCAAGCACGTTTCGCCAAAGTTGGATCGCCGCGCGTACCAGCGCCCGCACGTGCGGCTCCGCTTTATCGATACACCAGATGAGCGGCCGGGCAAGCCAGAGTGTGGCAGCGGTGACTCGTTGAGCGACCCATTCGTACAGCGGTCGCAGCGCCTCGAGGAGCGGCACCAACTTCTGCAATAACGCCAGGAGCGGGTCGAACGGATCGAGACGCTCCGCGATCGAGAACATCCCGAACAGCAGCCATCGACCGGCGTCCCACAGCAGCACGAACGGGGCCAGTGTGTACCCGACCAGACGGGCACCAAGTGAGTGCGACTGTGCGCCCACGTCGTTACGTCGCCCGGCGACTTGCGCTATCCGCCCGGCCGTTCACTTCACTGAGGAACTGTTCAACCGCTGCGCCATCCAGCGGACGGGAGTAGTTGAAGTTGTCACGGGCGACATCGACCACGGCTTCATCGATTTCGTGGAACGCGTCGTAGGACGACAACGCTCCGGCCAAGGGCTTCTCGTCGCCCCTGCGTTCCGACACGTACGACACCTCAACCCGGACCAATTTGGCCGAGCACTGCTGGCGTACCTGATCGGCGACCTCCATCAGGTCGCGATCTCGGGACACGATGACGGCCACGTCACACCGGTCACCCAACACGGCCGACACAGCATCCAAGGCCAGCGCCACATCGACGCCTTTCTCACGGGCTTTGCGCTTCTTGCGAACAGTGGCCGTGGCCTTCTTGGGTGCATCGTCGTACCACGGCGGCGGCACGTCATCTCGGTCGACGCTCCACTCCCAGTGATAGCGAAGGGTTCGTTCGTGGACCTCAACCCCAGTGCGCTCCATCAAGTCGTGTCGACGGGACACCAGTTCATACATCTTCTGATCGACGTCAGGGTCGTGAATACCGGAGTAGTAGAAGGTGCCGACCAGTTCCCGATCCTCCCCGGCCAGTGCTTCGGCTAACAGGATTGGATGAAGCCGAGTTTTGAAACGACGATGCACGCCCTTGAACAGGTTCTGCCCGTCGATAAACACCATGACCCGGGCCGCTGGCTGTGCACTCATGCCCACAGAGTACGCTCCCGGCGGCCAAGGCCGGGGTCACCGGCGACAGCCGGGGCACAAAGCCGATTAGACGCTGATGGTGGTCAAGTCATCACCAATGATGATTTCGCCGTCGAAGTGCTCGGCCGCCAACGCCACCCACTCACCGTATTGATCCGGGTTCGGCGCCGGGACCATATGTGTCAGAGCCAGACGTTTCGCCTTCACCCGAGAAGCAGTTTGGGCGGCGTCGACCACGTCAGAGTGGTAGTCGAGAATGTCTTGCATCATCTCGTTGGGCACCGCCTCGACCAGGTCACGACGAATCACCGTCTGCACGTAGACGTCGGCTTCTGCTGCCAGCTCATCGACGCCGTCACATGCAATAGTGTCGCCCACCAACGCCGCGCTTGAACCGTCGTGTTCAAGCCGGTAGCCGATGGTGGGTTTGACCGGTGAGTGCTCGGTAGCGGCCGTGCCGACCGCCACTGCGCCGACGGTGAACGAGTCGCCCGGGTTCAGCTCGGTGACCTGCACTTGAGGTGGCGTGGTCAACACGTCGTGATGGGCAATGCGGTAGCCGATGTCAGCCTCTAGCGCCCCCATCTGACGGTCCACGAACTGGGCGGTACCGGCCGGGCCATAGATTCGTAGCGGAACGTTGCCCTGGGTCAAGACCCAGTGGGTGGTGATCACATCGTTGAGGGCACACACGTGATCGCTGTGCAGATGGGTGATCAGCACTCCGGCCAAGAAGGCGGGCAGGGAACCGGCCCCGGCCATCCGCATGACCACTCCTCGGCCGGCATCGACCAGAACGTGGCTGTCACCGGCGGTGACCAGTGTGGAGGGTCCGGCACGATTGGGATCGGGCAGTGGCGAACCGGTACCGGTGAGGATGACGTCCATGCGACCTGTTCTTAGCCCAGCCGCTTGGAGGTGGCAACCCGGCTGCTAGACCAGCTCTTCGATCGGATGGTAGGGAACGTCATCGAACCCGAAGTACGCCGGACCGAACGCACGCTGGAGCGCGTCGGGCGTTCGGAACACGTCGAGCCCACGCATGCCGACCACGCTGACTGCCGCCCCAACGGCCAGATCGGTTGAAGTCACGCCGCGCCCAGTGTCAGCCTCGACTACCGTCATCAGGTCTGGACTGCAGACCCACGGCTGGCCGTTCAACCATGACACATGATTCTCGTTTTTGAACCAAAGCCGAAGGGTGCTGTTGGTCTGGGTTTTACCCGCTGCGGGTGTGCGGGGCGAACCTTCGATCACGACGTGACCGAACATGTAGCCGTCGCGGTCCTCCCATTCCTTGTCGACGATGATCCCGTCAAACAGTCGCCACCCGCCGGCAGTCTCAACTGCCGCCTCAACCGGGTCTTCGCCCGACTCCCGGGCCTGGCGAGCGGACCGACCAATCGACAGACACTTGGTCAGCGTTCCCGGCACCAGTATCCGCTTCATGTCCCGGCCGTCTAGCGGTGTCGAAGCAACGGCGGTCCCGTGGACACCGGCGATGGACAGCATCTTGGACAGGCGTTCCAGCATGTACGGGTTCGCCACCGTTGGCACAACGGCGGTATTGCCGAAGAAGTCCACCGAGGCAAACGGGTGACTATCGACGTTGTAAATGAACGGGGTGCCTTGCATTTCATCAGGAACCGCCCGGCCCGAATAGTCACCGTCGGGCACCGGTACACCGAGACGAGCAGCGGTCACCAGTGGTCCCGGGCTATTGGACGCCCCCAGCTCGACCGGCACCACACAGCCAACCTCGCGGCCCAAGAAGGCGGCCAGCTGTTCAACCGCACCGACCATGGCGGTATCAACTCGGGCCGGCTCCCCTAGCTGAAGCGAGTCCAAAAGGCGCTCGGTCTCGGCATCCTGAGGAGCGATCGAACCCGAGGCGTACACCGTGACGGCCAACGCATCGTCGGAGATGGATTCGGGTGCCACCCAGCCCATCTCGAGGCCCTCGCTTAAGCCGTGCTGCAGTGCCGGTAAGCCCTCGTCTGGGCTCCCTCCCCCGCCGGTTCCCATGAACAGGCAACCATCGATGAAGTCCATGCATTCTTGCTCAGTTGAGAGGCTGGTGCGGTTCTGGTCAGGGGTCATGGTGTCGCCTCATTGGTCAAAGTCTCCGTCACGGATCCCGACTGGGGAATCCCAAGTGAAGAATCGAGGAGGTTTTTGGTGTAAGGGTGTCGCGGGTCGGCAAAGAGCTCTGAGGTGGGCCGGACCTCCACCAGTTCGCCTGAGCTCATCACCGCAACCCGGTCAGCCAGATGGCGGGCCACGCCAAGGTCATGGGTGATGAACACGTACGTCAGGTCAAGCTCATCTTTCAACTCTCGAAGCAGGTTCAACACTCCGGCCTGCACCGAAACGTCGAGCGCCGAGGTGGGCTCGTCGAACAACATCAACGACGGCTCGACCAGCAGCGCTCGGGCCAGCGCCACTCGCTGAGCCTGGCCTCCGCTCAACTCGTGCGGGTAGCGGACACTGATCGTTTCGGCCAGCCCCAGCTGATTCAACATGGCCGCGATCTTGGCCGTCCGCTCGGGACGCCGCAGCTCAGTGTGAACCCGTAACGGCTCATCGAGTTGATCACCCACTACTCGACGGGGGCTGAGCGACAGCAGCGGATTCTGGAAGACCATCTGGATCTCGCTCTTCAACCGTCGGCGCTCAGCGCCTCGAAGCCCGACTAGCTCCGCACCTTGAAAGGTGATGGACCCAGAAACCGGCTTGACCAGACCAACGATGGCATTGGCCAAGGTCGACTTCCCGCTGCCGGACTCGCCGACTACACAGAGGGTCTCCCCCTGATGAACGGTCAAGGACAGTCCGTCGAGCACGTTCAGCGTCTGCTTGCGACCCATTGACCCCTTGTCGAAGCTGACAACCAGGTCGCTGATGGTGAGAGCGTCGCTCATTGCGATTCTCCAATCAGCAGGCAGGCGGCACGATGATCGTGGTCTGCGTCCCCCACCGGGTGCAGGACAGGCGTCCAATCCCCACACCGGTCTTCGGTCCGGTCACACCGAGGGGCGTACGGGCACCCGGCGATCTCAGACCGCCCGTCCGGTACTTGACCATCGATGGTGTTCAACGGTTGGCCGACGGTGTCTGCCGTCGGCCTCGATTGAAGCAGCGCTTGGGTGTAGGGATGGGAAGGCTGGTCGAGAATGGCGGAGGTTTCGCCCGTCTCGGCCACTTGCCCGGCGTACATCACCAGCACTCGATCACAGACTTGGCGGATCACGGCCAGGTCGTGGCTGACGAAGATAACGGCGAGATCCCGACTCACACAGAGCTGACGCAGGAGTGTGAGGATCTGCAGCTGAGTGGTCACATCGAGGGCTGTGGTCGGCTCGTCGGCCACTAACAGCGACGGCTTTTGGGCCAAGGCCAACGCAATCACTGCACGCTGTCGCATCCCGCCGGAGAGCTCGTGGGGGTAGGAATCCATGGCGCGGTCAGGTTCGGGAAGTCCAACCTCTGCCAACAGTTCGACCAGGTCGGACCGGTCGGGCGTCTCAGACCCCCCGGCAGCTTCGGCCACCATTCGGAGTTGACGGCCGATGGTGAAGACCGGATTCAGCGCCGCGCCCGGATTCTGGTAGATCATCGATGACACCGACCCGAGCGACCCGGTCACGTCGCTCGGCTCACCCTTGAACCACACGTCGCCGTCGACCGAGGCCGAACCGGGGCTTAGTCCCAGCAGGGCCCGAACCGCGGCTGACTTGCCGCAGCCCGACTCGCCGACCACACCGAGGATCTCACCGACCTGAACATCAACGTCGACACCTCGAACGGCGCGGACCGGGCCGGTCGGCGTGGCGAAGGTGACGTGCAGACCTCGTACCGACACCAGCGGGGCTGCTTCAGTTCCAGCCATCAGAGATTCCCCCTGGTCTTGGGGTCGGTGACGTCGCGAATGACGTCACCCATCAAATTGAACGCCAGCGCAACCAACGTGATGGCCAGTCCGGCAAAGCCGGCGATCCACCATTGCCCGCTGAGAACGAACTGCCGCCCATCGGCAATCATGACCCCCCAATCGGCGGTCGGAGGCCGAGGGCCCAGACCGACGAAACTTAGTCCGGCGGCCGTCAGCACAGCGGCTCCCAAATCGGCCGTCGACTGCACCCACACCGGCGTCATGGCGTTAGGGATGACATGGCGGGTGATGATCTGACGGGTCGGCACCCCGACAACCTGCAGCGCTTGAACAAACGGCCGCTCTCTCAGACTGAGCACCTGCGCCCGCACTTGGCGGGCATACCACGGCCACCACGACACGGCGATGGCAACAATGGTGTTGCGCAGGCTCGGGCCGAGGGCGGCCGCCACCACCACTGCCAACAGCAGTGGCGGGAAGGCCAGGAACGTGTCGGTGATTCGCATCAGAATCTCGTCGACCCAACCACCGAAGTAGCCGGCGATCGCGCCTACCAGCACGCCGATTATCACCGCCGCCGCCACCACACCGACAGCGACGATCAACGCGGTGCGGGCGCCAAACAGTAGGCGGGCCAAAATATCTCGGCCAAGGTCGTCGGTCCCCAACCAGTTGACAGCGTTAGGGGCCATCAGACGCGATGGAAGCTCCGCGTCACCTCGGCCCTGATCGGCGAACGGCGTCAACCATGGCGCGGCCACCGCAGCCACAACAAACACCGCGATCACGCCGGCGGCCAACAAGCCAAGCGGGCTTCGACGGTAGTACCACACAGCGCTGCCGGGGGTTGGCGTGGCCAAACCGGGCAGAAGACCTCGACGGGCTGATGAGCTTGCGACTGGGCCACCCATCAGTCCAGCTCCACTCTCGGGTCGAGGCGGACCTGAAGCAGATCAAGGCCCAGGTTCACCACCACATAGATGACGGTAATCACCAGCGCGGCGGCCGTGATCACCGGGAAGTCGATGCGAACAATGGCGTCAGTCAGGTAGCGACCGATACCGGGCCAGTTGAACACCGCTTCCACCAGAAAGGCGCTCGACACCGAATAGGCGAAGGTGAGACCGAGGATGGTCAACGCCGGGGCCAATGCGTTCTTCAACGCCAGCCGGTACATCACGGTGCGTTCGTCGATACCAGCCAAGCGTGCCGCTTCGATAAAGGGCTCACCCAGTACCTCCAGCATCGAGCCGCGGATGAGTCGGATGGTCAAACCAAGTGGATAGGCCGCCATTACCGCCACCGGCAACATCAGGTGTTTGATCACATCCCACACGTTGCTGGGACTTCCCGACAGCACTGAATCGATCAAGAAGAAGCCGGTCCACTCCCGAAACGACACCGACGACGAGGTTCGCCCCGACAGCGGCAGCAGATCAAGTTCCCCGGCGAAGATCATCTGAAACAAAAGGGCGGTCCAAAACACCGGCACCGACACGCTGGTGACCGCGAACAAGCGGATCCCGGCGTCGCTACGTTGCCGTCGAGCTTTCGACGCCTTCGAGCCGGTTCTTGCCCCTCTCCGTCCTGCCGCTATCACACCTAACGGAATACCGATCAGCATCGAAAGGCCAGTGGCCAACAAGGCCAATTCGAGCGTGGCAGGCAGGAACTGAACGAGGTCAGCGGCAATCGACCGTCGAGTAGCAAACGAGACTCCCAGGTCACCGGTGGCCAAATCGGTGAGGTAAGAGGCGTACTGGTTGACCACAGGAGCGTCAAGGTTGAGCTCTTGACGGACCCGCTCCACCTGTTCCGGGCGGGCCCTCGGTCCGGCGTACAGCGACGCCGGATCCGAGGGAACCAACCGAGAGGTAATGAAGGTGATGGTGACAACGCCGAGCACCACCACAAGGCTGGTGACGAGTCGTCTAAGGAGATACCGCATGGTTCTCCGATTCTGGAACGGTCGACTATCGGGTCAGATTGTAGAACCGAACAACGTTGGCGTAGGCCGGGTTAGCGACGTGACCTTCGACGTCCGAGCTGATGACCTCGGTGTTCGGGACGTCCAGCATGAATACCGCAGCGTTGTCCTCGATGAGGATCTGCTGGGCTTTGGTGAACAGGTCGGCTGCTTCATCGGGTGAAAGGCCGCTGACGGCGTCACCGTCGTCAATCAACGTGTCGAACTCGGGATTGCTGTAGTAGCCGAGGTTGAAGAACGGCGCATCCTCGCTGTGGAACAGCGAGAACAGGAAGTCATAGGGCGTCACAAACGTTGGGAACCAGAACATGGTGAAGACGTCCTGGGCGTTGGCCGGGTCGGCCTGGGCGATCTCCCACCTGGCGTCGAACGTCAGCGGGTCAAGAACCAGGTCGATCCCGATGTCGGCCAGGTTGGTCTTCCAGACTTCACCGATCTGCTGCTGTTCGGTCGTTCCGGCGTCGAAGCTGTAGGTCACCTCAGTGCCCTCCGCTCCGGCTGCGCTGATCAGCTCGGCCGCCCGGGCCAGATCGGTTTCAGGCAGCGTCAGGGAGTCGGACGATCCCCACACGGCCTGGGGCACGATGCCTTGGGCTCGGCTGGACTCGCCACCGTAAAGCGACTCCACCACGTCGTCGTAGGGGAACGACAGCACCATGGCCTCCCGAACTTCCGGGGAGAGTCGCTCGTGGTTGAGTAGGCCGAAGAGGTTGGTCATCGATTGGGCTCGGACGACGGTCAGACCATCTTCGGATGACAGCGCGTCGTAGCTGTCGAATGGCAGGTTGTAGGTGAAGTCGGCGTCGCCACCACGAACCAGCTGTTCAGCGAGTACGGGATCTTCCACCAACTGGATTTCGGCTTCGGCGATCTGTCCGTCGGTCCATCCGCCCCAGTAATCCTCGTACTGGGTCAGCACGGTCGATTCGCCGGGGGTGAACGACGAGATGGTGTACGGACCGGTTCCGGCCTCGTTGCCTTCGTTGAACCACGCATCATCTTGCGATACGGCTTCGGGGCTCATGATGTACACGCCGTAGTTCGACGACATGACCAGATCCATAGGGGCGGGATAAGCCAGGTTGAATTGAACGGTCAGGTCGTCGACGGCTTCCATGGAGTCGATCGGCAACAAGATAAATGCCGCTCCGAGGTCGAGGTCAATGGTTCGCTGCAGCGAGTCGACTACTGCCTGGGCGGTCAGAGCGGCTCCGTCGTGGAAGGTGACACCTTCGCGGAGGTTGAACGTCCACACGGTGGCGTCGTCGTTGGCTTCCCATGACTCGGCCAGTGCGCCGGAGACAAGGTCAGATGCCCCCGGCGGGTTGTAGGTGGTCAACGTCTCGTACACGTTTTGCAGGACGACGTTCTCCGATGAGAACGCGCTGGACGGATCCAGGTCCGAAATTGGGAACGGGTTGGCGTACACGAAGCGACCACCGCCCGAACCGGCCTCGTCACTGCCCGAATCGCCGCAGGCCGTGGCCAACAAACTCAGTCCCATTGCTACAGCCAACAGACGTCTGAATCCCATGGCAGTACCTACCTTCCCCTAGTATTTCGTACGGCCCACTGGCCGACGCTTCGAATCTGGGGCTTGTGCCCGAGAGCCAATGAACTACTATTTCTGCAGAAAACATAGATTTCAATTCCATTTTTTGCAAGCGAGTAACCCGGAGTTAACAAAAATTGCAACTTGACGGTACCGATCGAGAGATAGTCCGGCTCCTCGGCGAGGATGGACGAGCCACCTACAGCCAGATTTCAAAGGCCATCGGCGTCTCCGTGGGCACAGTCCGCAACCGGATCAAAGCCATGCGGGAATCAGGGGCACTACATCTGAACGTGTGGCTCGACCCCTATCGGGTTGGGCTTGGCATCACCGCAACCCTGCTACTCAAAGTCGAAGCAGGCTCCCTTGACGACGTCGTCGCCGCCATTACCAAACTCGACGCCACCGGCTACGTTGCGGTGCTGGCCGGCGACCACAATCTGATGGTTGACGCATTCTGCCGCGACGTCCCCCACCTCAACACCGTTCTTCACGACGACATCGAAAACATCGACGGGGTGGTCTCGGTGACCTCATATGTCGTCACCGACATTCGATACGAGTCCAGTATGAACTTGGCGGCGCTCATGACCAACAGCGACACGGCCCAGGGCGATTCCGCCAGTAGTGACACTGCCAATAACGATGAAGGACAGTCACCAAATGGCAGGACCGGTCGCGCTCGCGGCTAGCCGAACTGGGGCTCGGCGATCAGGCTCCAACCGAAGACTGACGGCGAGCCCATGGACCGAGCCCATCGGCCGGGCCCTCATCGGCTGACGGGTCGCTGAACTGCAGGCCTGAGGACCAGGCGAGTCGGCGGATTCCTTTGGCGACAAGGCCGAGCAACGAAGCGCCCAGCAGCAGCATGCCCGCCGCTATGGCGGTTAATTTGACTGCAGCAGCCGACGAGTAGGGAATAGCGATCCAGCGGGCGAACCCGTCGATATCGGCGAGCATGACAAAGGAGATCAGGTTCTCGAGCGTGTCGAAGCCTGCACCGACTATTAAGAGCAGCCCAGCGAACGAGGCCGCCCACCGACCCAACGATCCGCGACCAAAACCACGAGCGATCAGGGTTGCGCAGAAGGTCCCCACAGCCGCAACCGCAGCGATGAACCCGAAGTCGATCAGCTGGGTTGCAACGTAGGTGTCGAGCGTGTCAAGGCTGCTCATATGGGCGTAGTAGCCCTGAATGGTGGCGCCATCAAAGGCGAGCTGCCCCTCGGCGTAACCGACCGGGTGGTTGGAGGCTTCATACGAGGAGGTCAATACGGCGTTGCTGATGCCAAGGGCGAACAGCGCACCTCCTGCGACGATTGCATGTTTGGCCGTCGAGGTGCGATCGATCACTGCGTCGGCCAGTCGGGGTGGGAAGTGTCTGCAACAAGTTAGTGGTGGCCATGTCGGATCCTTTGGTATCATATTCCATGGAATCAATTATACATTCCTAGGAATAATGTTCAACCCCTAGCCGTGAAATTTCCAGAGGACATCAATGGACAACCACAACGTCCGAGACGAAATCGGCCTACTGCTTGCCGTCTCCAGCCAGCTGTTTCAGTCACGCATCACGCAGTTGCTGGCCAGGCACGACCTCTCCTACTCACAGTTCTCCCTGCTCAGTCATCTCCGGGGCGCAGCAGAACCATCGACGATCTC
>CALJMD010000282.1 GCA_937981915.1 uncultured Acidimicrobiales bacterium | reverse complement strand
AGCAGACGCCACCGTTGTCCCAGTACCGGTTGGTCCTGATGGGTGGCCCACGACATACCGTTGGGCTCGTAGCCCAGACGCTGCGAAATGCCGTTGGAGCCGTGGTTCTCCACTCCGGCTTCGCTGTGGGCCTCTTGCGCTCCCAGTCCTTCGAAGGCCAGGTGGAGAATAGCGGAGCGCATCTCGGTCCCGATCCCTCGTTGTCTGACGTCCGACGACACCCACGACGTGGTCTCCACCGTGCCAAAGGCGTCAAAATCGGTGCCGGTGATGTCCTGGGAACCAACGGCTTCGCCGTCGACCATCACCACGAAGTACAGCCGCCAGGCGTCCGGCCTGAGTGTGCCCCGGCCTCGCCAGACCCCTCGCATCCACTGCTGCACCCGGAGCTCGGGATCCTCGGTGTAGAACGCGCTGGGGTCATCCCACGGCGCTGGTTCGGCTGTGGCCTTCCCTTCGGCCACCAGCGGTGCCAGACGTTCCAACATCTCGTCGGTGGCGCCCCGCAGCTCAAGGCGCGGTGTCACCACGCGAACGTTCAAGGGCGGGTACAGGGACGAGCTCTCAGTCACGAGAAAGATAGTAGGTGTCAGCTGGCAGGCGGGGAACTGAATTTGGCTTCAGGCCGAGCCAGCGGGTTAGGCCGGAATCGAGATGTCCAGGGTGTAGGAGACGTTTCCTCGAATGCCGCCGATGAGCACGATGTACTCGCCGGTGGCCGGAAGCTGAACGCTTGTCTCGACCTGTCCATTGGCGATGAGGCTGCCGTCAGGGCTGTACAGGTCGAACACGCCGTTGTCCTCCAGCGAGGAAATAGCCAGATTGAGCTGCTGCCCGGCGTTTGCTTCCAGGCGGTAGACGTCACGTTCGCCACGGATCACGGCTCCTTCGACCGTGGCCGAGGTGCCGCCCGTCTCGAACTTGACTTCCTGATCGACCCGCACAGTCAAACCGTCCAAGGGCGACGGCCCCTCAGGGGCCTGCGTTGTTTCGGTCGTGCTCGACTCGGGCTGCGTTGTGTCCGCTGCTGTTGTCTCGGTATCGGCGCTGGCGCTGGCGGTTGCGTTTCCAGCCGTGGTGCCCGAATTGTCAACGGTTGTGGTGGTCACCTCCACCAGATCGACGTCCTCGAGACCACCCTCGGAGTTGTCACCAGGGGTACAGGCGACGGCAAACAGCGTGGCGGCCAAGGCCAGAGGAACTACGACTCGGTGACCGGGGCGATTCGTGCGAGTTGACATACGTCGAGACGGTACAGCAACAATCTGTGGTCATGGTGGCGGATGGTTCGCCGAGAGCTTCGGATTTCCAAGCAATCAACGTGCGCGTTCTGGTGCGTTGGGCGCACTAGGTCTGAAGCAGGTAGAGTCCGATCGAAGGGGAAGCAGCCATGGTGGCCGTCCTGGCAGACCAGATGTGTAGTAGGCAGATGGCGGATCTACATCCTATTGACCGGGTAATCGAAGCTCGACGATTGGCTGTCCTGCTTCCGGCTGCGCCAAAAGATCAGAAGGGTCGCCTTCTGGATTCGATGGCGGAGCTGGCTCAGGAGGACCGACCCGTCCTGGACGGCAACGGGAAGACCGAGAAGGTGGCTGTCTTCCCTGAGATCGTGCAGATCTTCATGGAAGCGCTGCAGGCTGAACAGCTTGTCGAAAGCAGCTTGCTCGGCTCACGTTTTCGACTTCGGGGTCCACAGAATGAAACGGCGAGGCGGGAGATCGCCCAGCGGACGTACGCTGCCATCCCCGAGGCCTTACGTTCCTTTCGGCGCGATGGTGGAATCAAATCGTACCTGCATGGAATTGTCGGCAATCAGTACAACAGCTGGGTGCGGGAAACGGCCAAGGACAACTCCGTAGACGATCTCCCCGACGACGACATGTTGGCTGGCGCGGCGCTACGCAGTTCGCTCCTTCTCAGCAAGCTGGAAATTGGCCAGGCAATGTCCGACCTGGCGCCGAAGCATCGAGAGATCATCAACCTCACCTTCTTCGAGGGCTTGTCTGCGGCTGAGATTCGATCAAAGCTTGATCTCACAGAGGGTCAATACCGAAATCGGCGACGTCAGGCCCTGAAAGAAATCGGCGAGCTGCTCGAAGAACGTGGCCATGGCTACTGACCCCGACGAGGTGGTCGCCTCGGCGGACGTCACTAACGTCTCCAAACTCCTCGGCGACCTGTCGCCACTCAAGCCGGCCAGTGAGGTCCCCGAGCGATTCGGCGACTACGAAGTGGATCGAGTTATCGCCAGGGGCACTCACGGTGTCGTGTTCAAGGCAACCGATGCTCATGGGATCCAAGTCGCTATCAAGTGGCTGCGGAAACGTCGCGACGAGTCCGAATTGTCGACGTACGTCCAGCTGTCCAAAACGGTGAATGGCCTGCCACCAATCCTCAGTAGCGGAGTCAAAGAGGATCGAACCTACTTCGTACTCCCGTACTACGAGCGACGGTCGTTACGTTTCCGGCTTCGAAAGCTGCAGTTCCCGCAATCGGTGGACGAAACGATGCGGATCGCGGGGGCGTTCACCGAGCTCTTGGGCGAGCTTCACCGCCACGGATTCACCCATGCTGACTTCAAGCCCGACAACCTTTTGATAGAGGCTGTGCCCTCAGCGTCGGAACACACCGGACATTCGCTGCTTCGAGACGATGAGCGGTTGGTGCTCAGCGACTTCGGCACCATTAGGTCCGCTGATGGGTTCGATCAGTTCGGAGAGGGGACGCCGGGATACGCGGCGCCTGAACTGCGGACAAACCTGATCGACCACGACCCTCGCGTCGACGTGTACGCAGCGTCGGCCACGGTGGTGGAATGCATGACCGGGGTCGCTCCCGCCCAGGTTCGAACACCAGCCGATTCGGTGTTCGATCCCCGGGTGCTGGCCCGGACCGCACCCCTGGAGTCGGCCCTCCGAAAGGGTTTCAGTTTCGATCCGGACCAGCGGCAGGCGACGGTGTCGGATTGGTTCGACGATCTCTTGGCGGCGGCTGAGTCCGCCGCGCTGCTGTCGGGTATGCCCTCTGGCCCGAAGGCGGTTACCGCCTCGGGCACAGCCACTGTCTCGAATGCGGACTTCGTTGAGCCACTTGAATCGGCGGCGAGTCAGAAGCACGTCGGGTCCACCAAAAAGGACGATGCGGCCGGAGCAAAGACGCAGCGCCAGCCGGGTCTGCTGAGCCGATTCGGTAGGAGCACCGTCTCGACCGTTGGCCTCGTCGGCCTGATTCTGGCCGGCTACTGGCTGTTGACTCAGACCCGGATTGGTGGACCGTGGCTAATCGGTGCCGACGGCAACTCCGACGCGGCCACACAGTCTGACGAGACGCTGGAGTCCGACGCGATTCTGGAGTCCGATTCGGCA
>CALJMD010000281.1 GCA_937981915.1 uncultured Acidimicrobiales bacterium | reverse complement strand
TGGACCGGGTCGACGTTGGAGTGGGCAACAGCCTCACCTCCCGGAATCGGAAACTTCCCCGGCCCACCGATCGTCACGTCGGCCAACCCGCTGTTGGACGGCGAACTCCGGTTCGACGGATTCACCAACGACATCACCGGTGCATCGGATGAGTCCGACGCCGAGGGAGAGGATGCCTGATGGCTGTCACCACGCATTCCCACGACATCATCCCCGCAGACCTGCCGGTCGCCGAGGCGGCCCGACCTCGCCTGCTGGTTCTGGCTACTTCGTTGGCCTCAGCCGCCCTGGCCATGGGCTTCATTGGGCTGCTGTCGGTGTACATCGCCGAGCGAGCGGACGTCATTCAAACCGGTGAGCGGTGGCTTCCCGACGGCGTCGATATCCCGCTGACGCAGCCGAACTTCATTGGTCTGACCATTGCGTTCTCCGTCGTAACCATCTGGTGGATGGTCTCAGCGGTACGAAGCGACGACCGGGTCAACGCACTGGCCGCAACAGCGATCTCTCTGCTGTTCGCCTTCGCCTACTTTGCTCAGACGGCCTACCTGCTGACCATCATGGAAATTGAGATCGCTGCCGATCCGAAGGGTGTGCTGTTGTACGCCGTTATCGGCACCCACATGGTGATCATGTTGGTGGCAGCCGGCTTCGCATTGTTGATGTCGCTCCGTGCCGCCGGTGGCGACTACTCAAGCCGAGACTATGAGGGCATCCTCAGCGCTGCGGTCTTTTGGACCGTGGCCTCCGGCCTGTATGCGGTGATGTGGTACGTCATCTACATCACCAAGTAATTCGACTGAGTTGTATTAGAGACACCTTCAAAGAGACTGTGACCGAGAGCTAGCGAACAAGATGTTTACCTGGGGTTCAAGAAATCTGCTCACCATCGGGCTCTTCGCCTACATCGGCGCCATCATCTACGGCATCACGACCGGTGGAGGCCTGATCGGCACGCTGAGCATGGGCTACAAGGGTGGTGTCGGCGACCATGTCGGCTACACGATCCTGATGGGTCTGGCCTTCGTCGCCGCTCTGCTCGGCGTGATGGCGATCGCCACCCGCGAAGGCCAGTCCGAAGATATGTCGGCTGCTGCCGGTGTCGACCGGGCTCTCGCCGTTCGGCCTCCTACCGCACCGACCTATTGGGCGCCGATGGGTGCCTTCGGCGTGGCCTGTATCGCGCTGGGAGCGGCGGTAAGTCAGGCCTTCCTTATCTTGGGCATCGTCATCTTGGTCGTCACCGCCATGGAGTGGGCCATGACCGCTTGGTCGGACCGAGCCACCGGTGACCCCGAAGTCAATTCCATTATCCGTGCCCGACTGTTGTCGCCGTTTGAGGTCCCCATGTTGGCCCTTCTCGGCATCGCTGTCGTCGTCCTGGGCGTATCCCGAGTGCTTCTCGCAGCGCCGTCCAAAACCGCATCGACCACAATCGTCGTCCTAGTGGCAGCAGCAATCTTCGGTTGCGCAGTGCTGTTCGCCAAGTCTCGAGCGTCACGGTCGGTTATGTCCGGCGTACTGGCCTTCGGTGCCGTCGCTGTATTGGCCGGTGGCGTCGTCGGCGCAGCCCTGGGCGAACGTGAAATTGAACACCACGGTGAAGAACACGGTGAAGAGCACAGCGACGAAGAGGGCGAAGGTTGATGTCGACGTCGAAGACCAGAAAGCGTAGTCTCATGCCCCGCAGCTTCTTGAGTCGAGCCGTATCACTTGTCGGCCTAGCCGCGCTGTTGTCGGCTTGTGCCGATGACAAGCCGCTGAACACCTTTGAGCCCCGTGGTCCTCGGGCTCAGGCGTTGTATGACCTGATGTTCGTGTCCGGCACCTGGTATGTGATGGGCATTGTCTTTGTGCTCGTCACGTTCGGTGGGATCCTGGTGGTCCTCAAGAACAAGGTGAACCCCGACGAGTACGACCCCAATGATCTGCCGGTGCAAACGCACGGCAACATCACTCTCGAAGTGGCGTGGACCATTCTCCCGGCCGTCGTGCTGGCCATCATCTCGGTGTTCGTGGTCCAGACCATCTTTGAGCTCGAAGAAGAGAACGAACCGGGCGAACTCGACGTCATGGTCATCGGTCAGCAGTGGTGGTGGGAGTACCGCTACGACGTTGACGGAGACGGCTTCTTTACCGACGCCAACGGTGACGGTGTAGTCGACGACGCCGATCAGGAACTTCCACTCGAAATTGCTCTCGACCCTGATGACGTCGTGACGGCCACTGAGATGGTCATCCCCGCCGGTGAGCAGGTCGACCTGGTATTGACGTCCCGAGACGTCATCCACTCGTTCTGGATTCCCCGCCTCAACGGCAAGCGTGACACCGTGCCAGGCCGCTGGCACACCTGGTCGCTGGAAGCCGACGACCCCGGCAAGTTCACCGGCTGGTGCACCGAGTACTGCGGTTTGTCCCATGCCCGAATGCGCATGTCGGTGATTGCCTTGGAGCCGGCCGAGTTTGACGCTTGGCTCGCCAATCAACAGCAACAGGCTGAGGTTCCCACTGATTCCGACGCTCTGGCCGGTCGAGAAATCTTCGCCAACCAGTGTGTGAGCTGCCACGTCATCGATGATGGTGAGTTCGAGTACCCGGAGAACTTCGCTGAGACGGTTCCGCTGGTGTCACACGCCGCGCCGAACCTCACTCACTTTGCTTCGCGGTCAACCTATGCCGGTGGCATCTTTGGTACCTACGCCGGACCGGGAACCGATCCCGATGATGATGCTCTCGACGTATCGATCTACAACCAGCTCAGCCAGCTGTCCGAGAATCCCGATTCTCCGGACGACTACCGGTGGAATTCAGCTGAGCTAAAGCGCTGGGTTGCTAACGCACCCGGCCAGAAGGCCATGGCCTCCGATTTGAACCCGGAGACCGGCCTGGGACGCGGCATGCTGCCGTTCCCTCAATTGTCCGACGAAGAACTCGACCAGGTTGTCGCCTACCTGGCGACGCTCGACTGACCAGGAGCCGCCTGACTCATGGCCATGATGGAAGAACCCCTAGCGCTTCCGAGCGGGACGGTGGCCCGTTCACGCCCGCTGGGCGCCTTCAGCCGACCTCGTGAGACCTCTGGTCTTGTCACGTGGCTCACGACTGTTGACCATAAGAAGATCGGCATCATGTACGGTGCCGCTGCTCTCTTCTTTCTTATCATCGGTGGCGTCGCCGCCCTGATGATTCGAATTCAGCTGGCGGTCCCGGACTCCGAGTTCCTTTCAGCTGAGTTCTACAACCAGGTCTTCACCATGCACGGCACCGTCATGGTGTTCTTGGTGGTGATGCCAATCGGTGCGGCGTTCGCCAACTATCTGATGCCCCTGCAGGTCGGGGCGAGAGACGTGGCATTCCCCCGAATCAACGCCTTCAGCTTCTGGGTGTTCTTCTTCGGTGGTTTGATGTTGAACACCAGCTGGTTCCTCGGCGGTGGCGCCGATGGTGGCTGGTTCAACTACGCACCTAACAACGGCATTGCCTTCTCGCCGTCCAACGGCATCGACTTCTGGAACATGGGCCTGTTCATCGCCGGTATCGGCTCGTTGACCGGTTCGGTCAACTTGATCACCACCGTGTTGAACATGCGGGCTCCGGGCATGTCCCTGATGAAGACGCCGGTCTTCACCTGGATGACCCTGGTCACCCAGTTCCTGTTGCTTCTGGCCATTCCGGTTCTGACCGTGGCCCAGATTCTGCTTGCCTCCGATCGTCTCTTCGGGGCCAACTTCTTCAACGTCGAACAGGGCGCCGATCCGCTCTTGTGGCAGCACTTGTTCTGGATCTTCGGTCACCCTGAGGTGTACCTGATGATCCTTCCGGCGTTCGGGATCGTGTCGGAGATCATTCCGACCTTCTCCCGCAAGCCGATCTTCGGTTACCCATTCATGGTGTTCTCCGGTATCGCCATTGGTTTCATGGGTTGGGGCGTGTGGGCTCACCACATGTTCGTGTCCGGCATCGGTCCGCTGTCAGTAGCGGCCTTCACCGTTGCCACCATGTTCATTGCCGTTCCGACCGGTGTGAAGATCCTCAACTGGCTGGCCACCATGTGGGGTGGCAAGATCATCGTCAACACTGCCATGTTGTTCTCGATCGCTCTGGTGATCCAGTTCACCATCGGTGGCCTGTCCGGCGTCTCGCACGCCTTGGCCGCTCACGACACCCAGCAGACCGACACGTACTACATCGTGGCTCACTTCCACTACGTACTGTTCGGTGGCGCCTTCTTTGGCTTCATTGGTGGCATGTACTTCTGGTGGCCGAAAGCGTTCGGCTACATGCTGAGCGAGCGCATCGGTAAGTTCCAGTTCTGGGCCATGGTGATCGGCTTCAACTTCACCTTCGGGCCCATGCATATTCTGGGCCTTCAGGGAATGCCCCGTCGTATGCAGACGTACTCTGATGCGCACGGTTTCAACACCTGGAACATGGTGGCCACCATCGGTTCATTCATCCTCGGTTTCAGCACGATCATGATCCTGCTCAACGCCTTCATTTCCTACCGCAAGTGGGTCTCCGCTGGTCGCCCCGATGTGGGAGCCGACCCGTGGGACGCTCGCACACTCGAGTGGTCGATCCAGTCACCGGCCCCGGACCACAACTTCGATCACGATCCGGTCGTGACCTCGCTGGACGACTTCTGGCATCGCAAGTACCAGAAGGATGAGAACGGCGTGCTCAAGCAGTTCCACACCGGCGACGAAATCGCACAACCCGGAAACGGTGAGGGTGTCCACCTTCCCGCCCCGTCCTACTGGCCGATCGTATTGGCTGGCGCCATCCCGATCATCGGCTACGGCGTCATCTACACGCTGTGGCTGGTCATCCCGGGTGCGCTGCTGATGATGACGGCCCTGTACGGCTGGGCACTGGAGCCTGCCGACGATCTGGACATCGACGATCATCACGATGATCACGTCAAGGAACTGGAGAAAGTCTGATGACTGATATCGCAGACTCAGCAGAATCGGCGTTGTCCGGGCAACGAACGTCGACCGAGGAACTCCACGAGCACGCTCCGGCTGCTCCCGACCACAGCGATCATGGCGAGCACGGAGGCCACCACTCCAGCCTCGGGCTGTCCAACATGAAGTTGGCCATGTGGTTGTTCCTTGGGTCCGAGTGCCTGTTGTTCGGTGCCTTGATCTCCACCTTCTTGCTGTCGAAGGCTCGGTTCATGACCGAACTGTTGGCCGGTAACCCGAAGGTTCTGGAGACTATCCCCGCCGGGATCGCCCAAGAGTTCATCGAAGCCGGGTCGGTCGAACCGATCTACGACATTCCGTTCACGTCGGGTTCATCGTTCATCTTGTTGATGAGCTCGTTGACCATGGTGTTGGCCCACAAGGCGGTCGGCGAAGACGATGATTTCTTGACCAAGGTCTGGCTTGGAGCGACCGCTCTGCTCGGCTCGACGTTCATCGCTGGTCAGGTCTACGAGTTCACCGTCTTCTATCGGGAAGGCATCGAGTACGGCACCAGCTTGTACGGATCGGCCTTCTACACGCTGACCGGGTTCCACGGTGTTCACGTCACCGGCGGCATCTTGATGCTGTTGTCCCTGTTGGTGCTCGCCTTCCAGGGCAAACTGAAA
>CALJMD010000280.1 GCA_937981915.1 uncultured Acidimicrobiales bacterium | reverse complement strand
ACGTGCCTCGGAGCTTCGGCGGCAAGTACCTACCGGTGGTGAGGCGTCACTGATCTTTGCCTCGGACAACGCCCGGGCGCTGCTGACCCGTTCGTCGGACGTCGGTGATTTCGACCGGGCACTCGAAGGGCTTGAACCGTATGACGGCGTGGGCGACTTCGATAACGCCTTTGCCTTGGCTGCCGGACTGAACACGGGAGACCGCCCGACCCGAGTGGTCTTCGTTTCCGACGGTGGGGTCAGCCCCGACAGTTTGCGATTCGCTCCGGCCGGTACCCGCTACGAGCGGGTGGGGGAGACCGCCACCAATCGCTCGATCAGTCGATTCTCGGTCGAGCCAACCAGTGAAGGCTTGGTTGCCCGAGTGGCGGTACGGAACCACGGCGGGCCGGTTGCGACGCAGACACTTCGCATCGATGTGGACGGGGTGACCGTCGATCGTCAACCGGTCGAGCTCGACACTGGACAGATCGAGAACTTGTCGGTTCGGCTACCGCCGGGGGAGCGAATCGAAGCGTTCCTGGAGACCGACGATGGGTTGGCGCTCGACAATCGAGCGGTCGCCACCGTGGCCCGTCGACCGGAGCTATCGGTGTTGCAGCTCGGTCCGGCCAACGCCTTTCTGGACGCTGCTTTGGATGCCATCGACGGCGTGACTGTCGATCGGCTCGACCCCGAGGCCTTGGCTGATCTCGACCCTGCCGACCTTGACCTTGCCGCTGTTGATGTAGTCATCGTCGATCGGGTGGAGGTGCCCGACGAGCTGTTGGCTGCCAACGGAGCCCCGATTGTGGCCATTGCCCCACCGGGCGGTGTCGGCCCGATCTCGGTCACTGGTGAAATCGAGCGTCCGATTCTGACTCTCGTCAGCAACGAGTCGCCACTGGCGACAGGACTGGACTTCAGCGACGTCCTGTTGGCCCGAGCTCAAGACGTCGAAGTAGTCGGCAACCAAAGCGGATCCGAAACGGACCCAACGTCGGCCCCGGTTGCCCAAACAGTCGAAACCATTCTGGCCGCCAACCGGTCGCCGCTGCTGTTGCACGCCCGGCGAGCCGGCGCCGACATTGTCTACTTCACCTTCGCTTTGGATGAATCGACGTTGCCTTTGCAGGCGGCGTTCCCGGTGTTGATCGACCGGATGCTGACTGACCTGGCTCAAAGTGCGCTGCCTCCGGCCAGACTCCCGGTGGGCGCCCGACTCCCGCTCGACCCCAGGGTGGAAGCAACGGTGACCGGTCCCGACGGCACCTCAAGCGCCATTGCCCCCGGCTCGACCGCACCGGTGGCCAACCGCATGGGATTCTGGTCGATCGAGCAGCCTGACCGAGTTCCCGTTCTGGTGGCCGTGAACCCCGAGGCCGCCGAATCCGCTATCGCCCCGCAGCCTGACCTTCCCTTCCCCCGAGGTTTCGGCGAATCGTCCGACCCGGCGTTCCGGGGCGAGATACCGCTATGGCGCTACGTTGTTGCCTTCTTGTTGATTGTGCTGGTGGCCGAGTGGCTGCTGGCCCGTCGCCGCATCGGTGTCGGTCGACGCCAGTGGAACGTGTCGCAAGGCCTCCGGGCGGCCGTTGCCTTGGCCTTGTTGGCAGCACTGTTCAATTTGAACATCAACATTCCGTCGACCAAGGTGGCCACCATCTTCCTCGTCGACTCCAGCGACTCGATGGGAGCGCCCGGTCGAGCGGAGGCATCCCAGTTCGTAGTGGATGCCCTGATCGACAAAGAAGATCGAGACGACGACAACCTGGCCGGGGTGGTGGCGTTCGGCCGGAACGCCCGACTGGAGAACCTGGCCAGCGAAAACCCTGTCTTCTCCGGGATCTCGGTTGACCTTGACGCCGCTGGCACCGACCTGTCGGCCGCCCTCCGCCTGGGTGCCGCCGCGCTCCCGGGTGACGCCCGCCAGCGCCTGGTCGTGATTTCCGATGGACGCTCCACCCACGGTGATCTCCTGGCCGAAGCGGAGCGCCTGGCCGAGACCGGCGTGCCAGTGGACGTGGTGCTGGTCGAGCCGCCCAGCGGCGCTGATGCCGCCTTGGCCTCGGTGGAGGCTCCTTCGGTAGCCCGTGTAGGCGAAGAGGTTGTCGTCACCGCCACAGTGGAGGCCGAAGCGGCCGGTGACGCAGTCATCACCCTTCGACGAAACGGGGAGATTGTGTCCAGCCAGGCGGTTGCTCTGGCCCCTGGAGAGAACTCGGTGAGCTTCACCGATACAGCAGCCGACACCGGCGTGCTTCGCTACCAGGTTGACGTCGACGCCGCCGGTGACCCGGTCTCGGACAACAACCGGGGTTTCGCAGCGGTTCCCGTCAGTGGCGCCGAACGAGTTCTGCTGGTCGACGGCGAGCCGTCCGCCCCCGACGGTGACAACCTGGCGGCTGCGCTGGCCGCCTCCGGGTTGAACGTCGACACGGTGACGATCGGGGGAATCCCGCCACTAGACGAGCTGTCTCAGGTGGCTTCGATCGTGTTGGTCAACGTCGACCGTTTTGATCTCTCCGACAGTCAGGTCTCGGTTCTCACCGCGGCCGTTCGAGACTTGGGTCGTGGACTGGTGACCGCCGGCGGCGATCAATCGTATGCTCTCGGCGGGTACCGAGGCTCGGACTTGGAAGAACTCCTGCCGGTGGAAAGCGAGATCACCGATCCGCTCCGCCGCCAAACAGTGGCTCAAGTTCTGGCCATTGACACCAGTGGATCTATGGACGCCTG
>CALJMD010000279.1 GCA_937981915.1 uncultured Acidimicrobiales bacterium | reverse complement strand
TCAACCTTGCTGTTGAGACGAGCGGTAGGGCCTATGGCAAGAGCGGCAACGCCAATAGCGGCGGCCGCCAGCTGAAGCATTCCCGTGAACCTCATCGGGTTGATGAAGAAGACGAAGACCAGCCAAACAGGGACGAGCGTCAACAGGAGGATTCTGGTGGCCAGGAATCGCTCGACGACGTTTTCGCCGAGCAGACCGGCCTGCAGGTGCTTGCTGCGAATCGACTCGACGTATTCAGGTGGGTTGAAACGGCCGCCCAACTTGCCGAACGTGCCGACGACCGGCGCAAGTAGTCGTTGGTGGAGTGGGGCGAGCAATTCCTTTTCTCGCTGGTCCTCGACGTTGTAGCCGTCGAGTTGGCGTAGCGAGGCACGGGCGGCAGCCCGGTCGTCCAGTTGGTTGAGGACCACAAAGACACAAGCGCCGAGGGCGGCCACTAAGGCCAGAACATACAGTTCGGCGGGGAGGGCGGAGAGAAAACTAGGCATCGATCGTTATCACCTTGCGCATCCAGAGCAGCCCGACGAGGGCGCTCACCACGGCTAGTCCAATGAGGATCAGACCCAGCGTTCTGCTGAACAGGATCCCCACATACTCGGGATTCATGACATAGAGCACGGTTCCCAGTCCTGGCGGCATCAGCGACAGGATCATGGCTGAAACCCGACCCTCGGCGGTCAGGGCCGCCACCTCTCGCTTCAATCGCTCCCGCTGGACCATGGTGTCGGCCACGGTCATCAGCAGCTCGTTCAAGTTGCCACCGACCTCTCGCTGAATTCCGAGGGCCATCACTGCCCAGGCAAAGTCGGGTGAGTTCAAGCGTTCCGCCACCGAACCCAGTGCATCGTCGATTTCTCGGCCTAGCTGGGCTTCGGTCATAGCTCGCCGAAGCTCGACTCCCATGGGATCCTCGATTTCCTTCGAGACGGCATCGATACCCTGTGGCAATGAGTAGCCGGCTCTAAGCGTTCCGGCCAGCATCTGCAGCGTGTCGGGGAGTTGCCCCTCAAACTTTGTGAGACGACGTCGAGCCAGCACATCGAGGGAGATGGCTCCGATGCCTGATGCGATCAGTCCGAAGATGATGCCGGCGATAATCGTTCCAGTTACCGCTGTGACCAGAGCGGTAACCAGCACCACGAAGCCAACGAGGAAGAACAGAGCCTCACCTGGTCGGATCGGCACCGCCGCTCGCTCAAGCTTTTCCTCGACCCGACCAAGGAAGCCTTGCCGTTCGGCGAACGTCTCAGTGAGTTCGACGGCTCGCTGGAGCAACGCCGTTTCAACCAACATTTCCTGGACTTCTTCGTCGGCCAATTCGTCGCCATCGGCATAGCGGGACAAGATTCGGTCCAGCGCGCTTTCGCCGCGAATGAACATTGCTCCGAGAACCCAGATCGCCAGGGTGATGCCGACAAAGGCAAGACCGATCGAGATGTACAGGAAGATCGGTTGGCCAAGAAAGGCAAGAGCGCCGGGTTCGGTTTCGAAGATTGGTTTGAGCTGCAGCGTGCTCGTCGTGACGAGACCGGTGGGATAGGAGAATGAAGTTTCTCGAGAGTCGATGGCAAGGTTCACGTTGAACCGCTCTTCGCTCTCGATGGATGTACCAAGCGAGACCAGTAGACGGTGAGCGGCCAGATCAACGACGCCCTCGGTGGCAGCAGCCAACTCGTCGGCTGAGTCGGCGAGCTGATAAGAGCCGGATGTTTCTGCCGCCACAGCCCTGAGATCAGGGGACGCGCCGCTGGAAACCACAATCACTTTGGCGCCGGCTTGAAGGAGCGACGAGCTGGCGGAGGCAACGTCGGCCTCCGAAGCAGTGTCCATTCCGTCAGCCAGGACAACGACGCTTCTGACCACCTGGTCGGAGCCGGTCGTCGCCGACTTGTTGAGAACCTGTCCGGCTAGGGCGATGCCGTCGAGCAACGCCGCGCCCCGCTGGGCTGCCAGCTGTCCAATTGCTGTTTGGATACGAGAATTGCTAGCCGTCAGCGGAACTTCAACATCCGCCCACGCTCCGGCGCTGACCAGACCGACAGTAGACCCTTCCGGCAACTCGGCGATAGCGTCACGAACGACCCCAGAGGCCGCAGCCGAAAATCCGCTTGATGCCGTCCGATTGTCGGTGTCGACAACGAAGACCACCTCGGCGGGCCACGCCGCAGCCTCGGAGTCTTCCGTGGCTACCACCTCAACATCACCAGCAGAGCTCTCGGCGGTGACCTGATTGGCCTTAGTTGCAGCGTCGACACCAAAGAGTGCGACGACCGGATTGTCAGTCGTGGCATCAACTGACGAGACAGCGAGTGCAACCGTCGAGGTACTGTCGACTTCTTCCTCTTGCTGGGCGGCGGCCGGAAGTCCCATCAGCACGGCAACCGCCAGCACTGCGAACACGACCGCGGCCATGGTCCGCCTGGCGAGATTACGCCCCGGCGACGAGGCGCCCGGCCAGGACGACGTTGACCGTTCGGACGATACTGACGATGTCATCGTTTCCTCCGACCCTTGGATGCAGGCTCGCCTCCGGTGGTGGCGGCGAACATTTCGGGACTGAGCCGGATTCCGTTGTCAGAAAGCTTCTCGGCGAACTTCGGTCGCACGCCGGTGGGCTTGAGCTGTCCTAAGAAGCGGCCCTTGTCGTCGACCCCGGCGCTGAAGTCGAACAAGAAGATGTCCTGAAGGGTGACTATGTCGCCCTCCATTCCGGCCACTTCGGTGATGTGGGTGATGCGGCGGGTGCCGTCGCGCAAGCGTTGCAACTGGACGATGCAGTCGACGGCAGAAGACATCTGCTCGCGGATGGCTCGCACCGGTAGGTCGTAGCCCGCCATCAGCACCAGTGTCTCCAGACGAGACAGCGAGTCTCGCGGATTGTTGGCGTGAAGGGTCGTAAGCGAACCGTCGTGACCGGTGTTCATGGCCTGGAGCATGTCAAGCGCCTCTCCAGAACGGCACTCCCCGACCACAATTCGATCGGGCCTCATACGAAGGGTGTTCTTTACCAGATCGCGAATGGAGATCTCGCCTTTGCCCTCGATGTTGGCCGGCCGAGTCTCCAGAGAGAGAACGTGTTCCTGATTGAGCTGCAGGTCCTTGGCATCCTCAACCGTGATGATCCGTTCCCCATCGGGAATGAAAGACGACAGCACGTTTAGCGTTGTGGTCTTGCCGGTACCGGTACCTCCCGAGACGATCACGTTCAACTTGCCAACGATGCAAGCTTGCAGAAACCGCGCTGCGTGAACGCTCAACGTGCCAAAGCGGATCAGGTCGTCGATATGCAGCGGATCAGCGGCGAACTTTCGAATCGTGAGGAACGGTCCGCCAATCGCCAACGGTGAAATAACGGCATTGACACGAGATCCGTCAGGAAGGCGGGCGTCACACAGCGGTGAGGACTCGTCGATACGTCGACCAACCTGGGCAACGATCTTGTCGATGATTCGGCGAAGGTGCAGTTCGTCGACGAAGGTCACGTCGGCCAGCGTCAGCTTGCCGGATTTCTCAACGAAGATTCGGTCCGGTCCATTGCACATGACTTCCGAGACGTCATCGTCGCGGAGCAACTTGTCGATCGGCCCGTAGCCCAAGATGTCATCGGAGACGTCCTGGATGACCTGGTTCTTCTCTGCGGCCGAGATCGGAGTGCGTTCCAACGCCAACGCCGCTTGCAGCGCCTCGTTGACCTTGCGTCGCAGTTCCTCCTCTGACAGACGCTTGTCATAGAGAATCGGACCCAGCTCTTCAATCAGGGAACCGTGAATACGATGCCGGAGCTCGTCCAGATTGCGGTTTCTTGTCGAGGGCTTACCTCCGCCGGTTCCTTCCGGCGTGGGTGCTCCCTCATTCAGTCGTTCATAAAGGGACATGATCTTCGGCTCCTGATGCTCCCGTTCGGGAAAGATGGTCTACGACGTAAGGGGGTAGGTGCGAGTGGCTGGCCTGAACAGCCGTCAGCCAAAGAACTTTCGGCGGCCCTGGCTCTGAGTGGCTGCGCCAGGAGCCTTGTTGTCAATAAAGCGCTCGGCCAGCTGCTCGAAGGCCCTGGCAACGCTTGACCGAGGGGCCGACAGCACAACCGGCGAACCGCGGTTGACCGAAATGGGAACCACAACATCAGACGGAACGTGGGCAATCGTGTCGACGCCAAGTGAACGCTCAACTTCGCTCACGTCGAGCTTGACCTTCGAGTCGGCTCGGTTGAGCAGCAGGTGCAGTCGCTCCTTCGGAATGTCGAGCAGCGATAGCGTGCTGAGGCCGATCTTCACGTTCTTGATGTTCGGAATATCAAGGCCGGCGACCAGGATGATGTCATCGCTGGCCTCAATCGTGTTGAGAACCACATCGTTGAAGATGGCGGGCAGGTCAATGATGACGTACGCCGACATACGACGAAGAGCATCGATGAGCTGGGCCATCTGCTCACCCGAGACCTGATCGGCGAACGTTGGTTCCGTGGGTGCTGGCAGCACCAGCAAACCGCTTTCGGCGTGCTCGGTCATAAGATCCCGGAGCATTACCCGATCAAGTACGTCAAGCTGGGAAATTGCGTCGGCAACGCTGGAGTCGGCAAACAGTTTGAGCATGACGGCGACGTCACCAAACTGAAGGTGACCGTCAACCAGCACAACAGGTTGATCGCTGCGGTTGGCCAACGCCACCGCCAGGTTGGTCGCTGTGACTGATTTGCCTGAGCCGCCCTTGGTCGAGAAGACACTGATAACTCGGCCCATCATGTCCGGCTCGCCATCAACCGGAGCGGCGCCACCAGGGGCAAACGACGGAACCTCTGGAGGGATGCTCTCGATAATTCGATCTATCGTCTCGAGAAGCTGATCCTGATCGATCGGAGCGGAAACGACGTCCTTCACGCCGACACGAAGTGCCTTATGAAGCAGCTGGGTCGTCAACTCAGGTGTTACCAGAATCGATTGGGACCGAGGGTAGGCCTGGGTCCACGACTCAATTCGGTCGAGCGACTCCGGGTTGGAGCATGACGGTCCGAGCAGGACAACATAGGACCCGGCGGCCAAGCGGACCTCGGCATCGGTCAAGTACTCGACCGTTTCCGCACCCTGCGGTATTAGACCGGTGAGGTAGTCGCGGACCGCGCTGTCCGTGTCGACCACGAGCACCTGAGTGCCGTCGTCTTCATCGACTGCTGTTGGAGTTTCGGCCTCTTCCGGTTCAGCCACCGCCAAGCCGGAGTCAAAGTCATCGAAGTTGTTGAAGTCGTACTCACTCACTGGTCGTATCCTCGGTGGTCGTGGTGGGAGCGGTTGTCGTCGTGGTCGGCGGGGCGGTCGTGGTCGTGGTGGCAGGAACGTCGCCCTCGCCCGACTCCTCAGCCGTCGATCCACCGGCTGGCGATCCAATTCGTTCCGAAGCGTCGTCGAACGCCAGGCTGGCGGCGCCGGCGCCGGAATTCTCGGTGTCTTCGTAGGGGGTCAGTCGTCCGTCAACTTCACCGGGGAGAACCTGACTCGTCGGGTCCTGCGGCAGGATCTCCCGAGGCACGTAGTCATCAGGCACGAGCGAGAGGTACAGGTTGTCCCGACCAACGTTCAGAACGGTTTGTGCTGCTTCAGGCGGCACCGCCAACGTGATAATGCCCTGCGCCTGCTGGAGCTGCTCACCGTCGTCAGCTGCTGCGGTCTCTCCCAGGTCCGGGGTCAACTGACTACCGACCGCCAACACCTCGGCCTTTTGGTACACCATGCGGGTGTCAACCGGATAAACGTCAACGATGATCGGTCGGACCGTGTCGTTCTTCTCGAGTTCTTCAGTGAGCTCGGCAACAGCAGCCTCGGTCATCGGGACCTCGGGGTCGTTTTCGAAGAACGGCGTATCCCATGGGCGCTCCGTCATGACGTTTACGAAGTCACCAGGCTCAATCAGGTAGGCGGCGCCTCGAACCTGATCCACGCTCACGGTGACGGTAACCAAGCCCCGCTCGGCGAGTCGGTCGGTGATACCGGTCTTCGCTACGCTCGGCGAGACAAAGCTGCCCGAGACGAGCGTCATGTTGGCCGGCAGGTCGGCGATGGCGACGAGGCCACCCAACTCGGCGGTCGGGTCAACCACTGCGGTTGCCGGACGCAGTCGCTGAGCGACTATCTCAGTACCGATCAGGTTCTGCTCGATCGCCAGCTCGGCTGGGGTCCCTTTGGGGATGGGAGCTTTCGCCACCCACACCTCAACAGGGGTGCCAGCCTCCCCGACCTCGGTCTCGGCATTTCTCACGTAGCTGAGAAGTCCAAGTGCGGCGAAGGCACCAAGCGCCACCGCAATTATCAGGATCACCGTCCGTCGTGATGTCACGACACTCTCCTCGTTCCAGAACCAGCACTTAGCCGGCTTTCGTACTTGAGGTTCCTAGTCGGTCGTATCGGGACGCCAGGTTAGGGTTTCGAACAAGATCTCGTTAAACGGGCGTGGCCGAGCTCCCC
>CALJMD010000278.1 GCA_937981915.1 uncultured Acidimicrobiales bacterium | reverse complement strand
CACCTACTTCCCCAACATCACGTTCCGGGGCCCCACCGAACTTCAGGTGGCCTGGTAGCACCGGCCGCGAGGATGGTTTGGGGGCTAGGGCGGTGGGGCCATCAACTCCTGGTAGCGCTTCAATGCCCGACGGTGGTCGTTTGAACCGGACCCGATCACACCGCCGTCGCGCGCCTCTTTGACCGCGTCCTCCAACTCTTTGAGCATGTCGTGAACGTTGTCAGTCGGCTTCGACACCTTGATCGCCTCGACTTTCACCCACACGTCACCCAAGCTTTCCATCACCTCGGTGTGCTCGTCCTCCAGCTTCCGGCGGGCTTCGTCAACATCGATTGGAGTGGCCATGGGCCAAACAGTAGCCGACCTAGGGGTGCGCGATCGCGGTTCGATCAGCCGACCTTTTCGACGCGGGCTCGCACGTGTTTGTGATGTGGGGTTCCGGCAAACCAGTCCCGCTCGTCAGTTGAGGTCAGCTCGTTGGGGGCGACACCGACCGTGTCGGACGACTGTCCGCCCCGGCCGAGTCCGAACCCGTTAGGCAGCGACACGTGACCGGGCCCCATCGTGTCGGTTATCTCTACCACGGCGACCGCCGAACCACGGCGGGTGGTGATTCGTGCCCGGTCACCATCGGCCACACCAATCCGACCGGCGTCATCAGGCGACATCCTCAGCGCTCCCTGCTGATCGGCCTTACGCCACGTCGGGTCACGGTAGATGGTGTTGGCGGTTGACGAGCGGCGCTCGCCTGCGGCCAGAACCATGGGGTACTCGGCGTCGGCATGCAACGGGGACTGCTCGTCGGCCAACCTGGCCAGCTCCTCCAGCAACTCACCGACGACCAGATTCACTTTGCCATCAGCAGTAAGTAGGCGACGCATGGTTTCGTCGTAGTCGTCCACGCTGAATGTCACGCCTGACGGGCTGTTGAGGATCGCATCAAACAGAGCCTCGCCCAGATTCTCATCGTCGGATCCGATTCCGGCCCGACGGATCGAGGCATCCCAAAAACCGGCGGCCAGTTGTGACAATCCCCAAATGGCGGCTGCACCGGCAGCCTCGACACCATCGTCGGTCACCAGTGTCGGCCCGAGGGTTTCGTAGAGAATGGCAGGCAGGAGCTTAGCCTTGGCCGGCTGATCGCCCATCAAGGCAAACACGGCGGTGGCGAACTGCTCGCGACCTTCAGCCGCCGCAGCGGTCAGCGGTTCCAGGTCGGCATCGTCGTAGGCCCCCACCGCTCGACATAGGCGAGCATGAATCTCGTACTCGGGCAGCGTTCCCGCCAACGGTTCGAACACCGGTCGCCGCAGGTGGAAGTAGTTCTCCGGGAACTCAAGGTTGAAAAACGCACACTCCCATTTCTCGTATTGTGAAGCGGCGGGCAGCACATAGTCGGCGTGGCGGGCGGTCTCGGTCATGGCCACATCGATGACCACGACCAGGTCCAGGGCATCCATGGCTTGACGCATGCGAACGCTGTCGGCCAGCGAATGTACCGGGTTCGCCGACTCGATCAGCATGGCCCGGAATCGATCCGGGTGATCGGTCAGAATCTCGTCGGGAATGACGTTGCACGGCACCATGCCGGTGACAAGACGATGTCCGGTTACCGGGGTTTCTTTGCGACGTTTGCTGCCTCCCCCAGAACCCCCGGAGCCAAGCGAGGCGAATCTGGTGTGAAGGTTCATGCCGCCTTCCACGCCGAAGTTGCCGGTGACCAGGAAGACCAGCTTTTCCAGGTAGCTGTTGAGCGTCGAATGTGGGGCTTGCTGAATGCCCAGGTCTTCGAAGATCGACACGCCACCCGTCGCTTTGCCGATCACCTCGGCCGCACGCCGTACATCGCCCTCGTCTACTCCGGCTCGGCTGCAGTAGTCGGCAACATCGATGTCCGCCAGATGACCGACTAGCTCGTTGTAGCCGGTGGCGTTCTCCTTCAGCCAGCCGGATGCCACCAGGCCATCGTCGACCAGGACCTTCAGAAGGGCCGCCAGGAGATGAGCGTCACCACCGGGTAGTGGCCGCAGGTGAATGTCGGCCATCGCTGCTGTCTCCGATTTTCGGGGATCGACCACGATCATGGTTCGGTTCGGATCGTTGGCGACGGCCTTCAAGACTCGTCGGGCTTGAGGGAAACCGTGAGATTGCCATGGGTTCTTGCCCCAGAAGATCGATACCTCGGCGTTGTGGTAGTCGCCCGTGGTGTGGCAGCTAGCCCGGCCGAACAGTTGACCATCGACCCAGAACTCACCGGTCTTCTCTTGGGCGAGAGCATTGGAGTAGTAGCGGATGCCCAGGGCTGCCCTGGTGGCGTTGCCGTACGCTCCGCCGAGGTGGTTGCCCTGGCCACCGCCGCCATAATACATGATCTTCTCGCCGCCGTGCTCGGCCACGATGTCGCTGAATCGGGCGCCCACCTCAGCAATGGCAGTGTCCCAGTCGATGGCTTCGAATGTGCCATCGGAGCGGCGACGCATCGGAGTGGTGAGCCGTTCAGGGTCGTTTTGATAGTGATCCAGGCGGAGCGCCTTCTCGCAGGTATACCCCTGCGAGGACGGATGGGCTTTGTCTCCTCGAACCCGTTTTATGGTCGGACCGTCGAGGCGCATCTCGACACCGCAGTTGATCGAACACAAGATGCATGCCGTCTTATGCCACTCGTCGGTACCGGTTGACGCGTCACGTACAGGGATGGAGGCCATACACAATTCTTAGCACGGTCCCATCGATGGGCTCATGCCGACAGGTACCAATCGCAGAAGTGTACCCTTCACCCCTACAGGCAGGCGCACTGCAACGGCGGAACCACGCTCCATCGGTCTCGGAGGGACAATCGAAGGGACGGAGCCAAACGGACCGCGGCCGGTAGCGCACGGACGGGAGCCATAGACATTGATTCGACGACTTGTGGTGTGGTGTTCGCAACATCCGCTTCTGTGCGCTGGGCTGTGGCTCCCCGTTGTCGTCTTCGGATGTTTCGCGTACCTCCAGCTGATGCCACGCGAGGCGTTTCCCGCTGTGGAGTCATCGAAGGTCATCGTGACCGGGGACTACTTGGTAGACGATGAACAGTTGGTCGACGACCAGGTCGTCGAAAGACTCACGGACTCGATTCTGGCGGGCCGGGCCGAATCCGTCCGAAGTACCGCCTACCGCAGTTCCTACACCCTGTTCGTCGAGCTGCCCGACGATGTTCGTGGTCAGATCGCCGCCGACGAGGTACTCCGAGATCTCAGCCGAACCGGGACACCAGAGGGTACCGATGTCCGAATCTCCGCGCTGCGGGATTCGAAGTACCTCGAGCAGTTCGACTTGGTCGTTGCCGTGCACTCGAGCGGCGATGCCGACGCGTTCGAACGGCAACGCTCATCAAGCACGGTTGAGCGAGCACTCCGAGTGGAACCTGCCATTCAGCAGGCTCAGCTACTGCCGGTTGTGGCCATCGGCCAGAATCCGCTGACCGGCGAACGAATTACTCGAGAGTCCGGTTTCACCATGATCGGCTTGCCCGGCGAATCGGGTCCCGAGGTTCGGGGAACCGCCGCTATCGGTGTTGCCGCCGTGCCAGGCGTCGACTCGATCGAACTGCGAGCGGTCGTCGACCGGGTTCTGGGTGAAGTGTTTCCCTCCGAGTCACCGTTCCTGGAGAGCTATGAAGCCAACGTCCCGTTGGACCTCTCGGGTCAGATCGTCGAGCAGCTTCGATCACTTGGCGCCAATGCCGTTGGTGGTTTGATAGTGGTTCTGTTGTTGAGTCTGACGCTCGTCGGCCTACGAAGCGCTCTAGTGACGACCGCCTTTATCGCATCTGTCTTGACCGGCTCGTTCTCCGTTCTGTGGGCTCTCGGAATCACGCTCAACACAGTGTCGCTACTGGCGGTCATTCTGTCCCTCGGACTTCTAGTTGACGATGCGATCGTCATGGGCGATGCGCTGGAGACCGCTCATCGGGGCGGAGAACCTGAAGAAAAGATGGGCGGCGTCGCTTTTGATCTCGTCGGCCGAGCAACCATTGCCGGCACCATCACAACCATCTTGGTGTTCGCTCCAATGCTGGCCATTACCGGTGTGTTGGGCGACTTCATTCGGATCCTCCCCATCACCGTGATCACGGTGCTTGCGGTGTCGCTGGTCGTGTCACTGCTCGTGCTGCCGGCGATCATTCAACGCTCTGGCGCCGCTCACAAGCGGGAGGCACCTTTGACTCGAAAGGTAGACGCTGTTGGCAGCCTCATCGCCGCCAATGTGAGCGGTCGCCCCGTCATCGGCGCGCTGGTCGGCGTCGCTCTGACTCTGATCGGCCTGGTGTTCCTTGCCCCCCGAGCCGGTTTCAATATCTTCCCTAAGGAAGCCGATGCCACAGAAGTCGCGGTAGAGATCGAGTTCACGGCAGGTCTCGACCTGGACACCGCCCGCGCACACGGCAGTGACATCACCCGCCAAACACTCGAGGCACTCGATGAAAACGTCGTCGACGTCTTCATCTGGTCCGGCACCACCGAAGGGATGAGCGGCCAGATCAATCTGGCACCAATTGGCGGTCGACCGACGGCACAGCAACTGATCGACGATCATCTGCGTCCACTGGCCGCTGACTTCACAGCCGGGCGACTTACGTTCTCCCAGGTCTCTTCCGGCCCTCCCGAGGCGCCGTTCCCGTTCAAGGTTCAGGTATTCGATGAGGATCCGATGGTTCGCCAACTGGCGGCCGAAGAAATCCGAGAGCTGCTGGATGGCGCAGAATTGAACCGTTCCGACGGATCGAGCTTCGCAGTGGCCGAAACCGACCTTTCTCTCACCTCGACGGTCTTGAGATTCAACGGCGTCCCCTACACCGAGGTCAGCGCCCGGTTCGATGCCGACGATGTAACCACCACCCTCGCTGAGACCCAGGCATTGGTGGAGTCCGAGTTCGATGTCGGCCGACTGGCCGAGCTTGGCCTAGGTCCGGATGCGTTGGGCTTCGACTTCGGTACCGACTCCGACAACGAAGAGTCGTTCGAGTCGATGAACCTGGCGTTCGCTATCGCCCTCGCCCTCGTGCTCGTTCTCCTGGTGGTGTTGTTCAGGTCGACGAGCGTGTGGATCCTCATCCTATTGGCCGTGCCATTTTCGTTCTTTGGCGTCTTCGGCGGTTTGGTACTTTCCGGTAATCCACTGAGCTTCTTCGTAATGCTGGGTCTCATGGGCCTAATCGGCATCGCCGTGAACAACACCATTTTGCTGGCCGACCTGGCCCTGCGAGAACGACGCAACGGAGCGTCACCGAAAGAGGCGATCCAAAAGGCCATCGAGGATCGATTCAAGCCGCTGGTCTTGACCACCGGGACGACCGTCGCCGCGGTATTGCCCCTGGCTCTCAGGAGCCCGTTCTGGGAAGCACTCGGCCTGACACTGGCTCTAGGGCTGATTTCATCGACCCTCGTGGTGCTATTGGCCTTTCCCGGCTGTTTCCTGGCGCTCGAATGGTTGCGGGATCGAGTTGTGCCGCCGTGGCGTTCGCCCGGCCCCTCGGAAGTGTGACGGCTCGCCAGCGCGACAGCGCCGGGGATCCAGCGTGGGCCACGTTGCCCGACGTAGGCCACGTTACGAGGCGGCCACGATCCTCGGGTAGACGCGCTCGACGTTGCCCGACATCACCTTCGCGCGATCCTCATCGGACAGGTCGATGGCGTCTACGTAGCGCTTGGTGTCGTCGTAGTAGTGACCGGTATCGGGGTCCACGCCGCGGACCGCTCCCACCATCTCCGATGCGAACAAGATGTTGTCAGCCGGGACGACCTCGAACAGCAAATCAATTCCCGGTTGGTGGTACACGCAGGTGTCGAACCAAATGTGGTCGAGCAACGAATCGAAATCCCAATCCTTGTCTTGGGCCATGCCTTTGAAGCGGCCCCAGTGGTATGGGATTGCTCCCCCACCGTGGGGGATAACCCAACGCAAGCCGGGGAAGTCGGTCATGAAGCCCGATGACAGCGCTTGCATGAAGGCGGTGGTGTCGGCCCCTAGATAGTGAGATCCGGTGGTGAAGAAGTTGTCGTTGCATGAGGCTGACACGTGGATCATGCCGGGCACGTCGAGCTCCTGCATCTTCTCCCACAGGGGCCACCAATAGCGATCCCATAGTGGCGGACCGGTCCAGAAGCCGCCGGTCGGGTCGGGATTGACGTTGCACCCGACGAAACCCATTTCCACGCAGCGTTCGAGCTCCGCTACTGACGCGTCGAGGTCGGCGCCGGGCGATTGTGGAAGCTGACAGACCGGGATGAAGTTCTCTGGGAACAGGTCGCAGACTCGACGAATCAAGTCGTTCTGA
>CALJMD010000277.1 GCA_937981915.1 uncultured Acidimicrobiales bacterium | reverse complement strand
CGTGACTCGCCCATCGACAAGATTGTGGCCCTCAGGCGCCGACCACGTCGTCGCACGGGCAAAGGTGGACAGTCCCCGCAGGCCGGCCAACCCCAACATCAAAGCGTGCTCGGCCACCGGCCGGGCGTACACCCCCCGAGCGCAGGTCCACGCCCGGTCGTGATCCAGGTAACCGACGTAGGGCTCAATGCCGGCGAAGGGCAGCGCCACCCACTGGAGGTCGGCATTCTCGGCCAGCGCATGGGGCAACAGCTGCGGTTTGGCCGGGTCGGCCCAGATGAGAGCCTTCGCCTCGGTCAGTGACACAACTCGGCCGCCGCCGGCAACGACTGCCTGTTCCAGCGACTCGAATCTTCCCGACTTTGGTTCAACCGCTATCGCCGGCTGGGCATCGGAGCCCGGCACCAACGTTTCGCCGCTCACAAAAGCTCCAGCGCCTGCTTCAGATCTGCCACCAGGTCAGCGCTGTCTTCAATACCGACCGACAACCTGACGAGATCGTCAGGGACTTCAAGCGGCGATCCGGCGGCTGACAGGTGGGTCATGGCCCCCGGATGCTCGATGAGCGACTCCACCGCTCCCAAGGACTCGGCCAATGTGAAGAGCTCAGTCCCCTCGGACACCTTCATGGCTCCATCACGGCTGCCGGTGCGGAAACTGACCATGCCGCCGAAATCCTTCATTTGCTTCCGAGCCGCCTCGTGGCCTGGATGGGCGGCCAGCCCGGGCCACAGCACCGATGTCACCTTGGGGTGAGAGGACAGAAGCTCGATCACCTTTGCGGCGTTGGTGCAATGACGGTCCATGCGAACGCCCAGCGTCTTTACGCCCCGCAGCGTCAGATAGCAGTCCCACGGTCCGGGTACCGCTCCGACAGCGTTCTGGATGAACGTCAAATGCTCATGAACGGCGGCCTCGTTGGTGGCCACAAAGCCCCCGACGACATCAGAGTGTCCACCGATGTATTTGGTGGTCGAATGCACGACGATGTCGGCGCCATGGGCGAGAGGCTGCTGAAGGTACGGCGTGGCGAAAGTGTTGTCGACCACCAATCGGGTTTCCGGATGCTGGGCAACAACCGACGCCACCGCAGCGATGTCGATCACGGTGAGCAGCGGGTTGGTAGGAGTTTCCGCCCACACCATCTTTGTGTTGTCGGGCCAGTCGCGGCCCAGTGCTGTGGGGTCGGTCAGGTCATGAGCCGACCAGGTGATCCCGGCCCGACCGAACACCTTGGAGATGAGCCGGAACGTTCCGCCGTAGGCGTCGTTCCCCATCACGATGTGATCGCCCGGCTCCAGCAGGCGCAAGATGGCATCCTCGGCGGCCAAGCCGGAGGCGAACGAAACGCCGAATGACGCATCTTCCAAGGCAGCCAACGCCGTCTGTAGAGCCGTTCGAGTTGGATTACCGGTTCGCGCATACTCATAGCCTGAGTGCTTGCCAACAGCTTCTTGGGCGAACGTGGACGTTTGGAAGACCGGAACGGTCACCGCACCCGTGGTCGGTTCCGGATCCTGTCCGGCGTGGATCGCCCGGGTGTCGAATCCCCAGCCCTTGGAGGAATCGGATTCGGTTGATGTGGAGTCAGACATTTCAGCGCCCTTCTATAGACAGGAACGAAAGCAGATCGGCTCTGGCCACGACCGTAGTCGGGCGACCGCCGTCCAATACGAGTAACGCCGGTGCACTGTCCAATAGTTGCACAGCAAGTTCGACCGTCTGACCAGCCCCGATCGTCGGCATCTTCGGACTCATTACCGATTCGACCGACCGATCCAGAACGGCACCGTCGCCAAAGGCCGCTTCCATGATCCGAAGCTCGTCGATCGATCCGCTCACCTCAGCCGCTGCCAGGGGCATTTCGCCTTTGGCCACCGGAAGCTGCGACACGTCGTGCTTGTGCATAAGAGCCACGGCGTCGCGAACCGAGTCCTCCGGTTGGACATACACCAGGCTTGGTCGGCTGTCGCCTTTGGCCGCCACGACGTCGCCAACAGTCGGTCCTTCCGAGGTGAGAAAGCCGAAGCCGGCCATCCACTCGTCGTTGAACACGCGACTCAAATAGCCGCGCCCGGAGTCGGGAATGAAGACGACGACAAGATCATCAGCAGTCAGCTCGGCCGCCAACCGCAGCGAGGCGGCCGCAGCCGTTCCACCCGAACCGCCGATGAGCAGACCTTCGTCTTGGCTTACCGAACGGGCCGTCAGGAACGAGTCACGATCGGACACCGCCATGACACGATCAACCAGGTCGGGGTCATAGGTTTCAGGCCAAAAGTCTTCGCCTACGCCCTCAACCAAATAGGGACGACCCGAACCACCGGAGTACACAGAGCCCTCAGGGTCGGCGGCCACGATCTGGACATCAGGGTTCTGCTCTTTTAGATAACGTCCGACGCCCGATAGCGTCCCACCGGTTCCCGCTCCGGCCACAAAGTGGGTAATGCGCCCTTCTGTTTGGCGCCAAATCTCCGGGCCGGTTGTCTGGTAGTGGGCCAATGGGTTGACGGGATTGGCGTACTGATTGGGACGGAAGGCCCCGGGCGTCTCGTGGACCAGACGTTCCGCGGTCGAATAGTACGAGGCCGGGTCGTCGGGTGGGACAGCGACCGGACAGACAACAACCTCAGCACCGTAGGCCTTCAGCAGATCAACCTTCTCCGGAGCTACTTTGTCCGTCAACACAAAGATGCAGTTGTAGCCTCGCTGGGCAGCGACGATGGCCAAGCCGACCCCGGTGTTCCCCGACGTCGGCTCAATAATCGTGCCGCCCGGTTGGAGCAGGCCGGCACGTTCGGCCTCGTCGATCATCGTGAGAGCCGGACGGTCTTTAGAGCTGCCGCCAGGGTTGGTCATCTCCACCTTGGCCACCACCGGACAAGCCAGGCCTTCGGTGACCTTCCTCAAGTAGACCATCGGCGAGTTGCCAATAAGATCGATAACCGAATCGGCGATATCCATCGTCACTCCGAGCTGGATCGGGAACAGGTCAGGCCGTTATACACCAAGCGTTCTTAAACGGAGGTGATCCGTCGTCACCACGTATGGACGTCGGCTCAATCGACCGGCAAGCGCCATACCAGAGTCGCTCGCGCTGTCAGCTTACAGTGCGGCGTCGCCGACGGTCCGCTGATCGGCCCCGTCGCTCAGATCCAACACAGTGGCTTCAGTCCGATCGTTGGTTAGATCGACGAACTCAAGTGGATACGTGCCTGTTTCCACCAACTCAGCAATGACAAACCGACCGGCATCATCGGAGGCGAGCCACATCACCATCGACTTACGCTCCGGGCGCCTGACACCAACAATCTTGCCTTCATCGGTAACCAGCTTGCGCTCCGGGTGGTCAACGGTCATCGAGATCGATGGGCAGCGACCGTCGCGGACCAAGTCGACCCGTCTCACCAACGGTCGATCCCCGGCAACCCGCAACCCGGCTTCGCGCATTCGAGCCTGCCGAAGTCGAAGCTCGTCAAAGATCGGAGTTCCCTGCAGAGCAACCTCGTGTTCACGGTGAGCATCAGGCTCGCCTTGAATGTGAAAGTCGGTGACCATCAAGTCGGCGGCTACGTCAGTCCAGCGTGACCGAACATTGCGTTGCTCAAGCGATGCGGAGATCGATCTCGACGGCCTATCCGGATGGAGTGCCGATCTGAACGGGCGAACCAACCGGTGGAACACGGCCCCCTGCCCCAACATCGCCGGCCCCAAGATGACCATCCCAATCAGCCCGCACACCGCCGTGACAAAAGCCAAACCCGTACCGAAACGTCCAGTCGCCGGCCCGGAGCCGAGAAACATCGCTACGGCCAACAACAGCGCCGCCACGACCATCAACCCCGCTGTCACCAGAACGCCGTCGCCGGCCCTGACGTCAACCATTCCCTGCCGCTCGGTCGCCGGTGTCGAGACCCTCGTGGGCCGGGAACCGGCGAACGCCAGCGCCCAGATCAAAAAGACGGTCGAAACCAGTACAAGCACAGCCAGTGACTCAGCGGCAGGAACTTGGCCGGCAACAATCCTATAGAGACCCAAACTGGCCGAGCCAAGAAGCAATCCGAGCACCAAGACCGTGGCTGTATAGGGCCGGTCGGGTGACCGTAGGTAGGCAACGAGACCAGCCATCAGCGCTAACAAAACCAGCGTGACCAGGGTCAGGGCGCCGGACCCTCGGCTCGTCAAGTCGGCAAGAGCGGGACCTGAGACCGACAAACCGTCGAACGACCGAATGTCGTCCAGCAGCTCAGCACCGTCTTCGCCGCCCAAGGGAACGGCGGGAACGATGAGAGCCGACCGGTTGAGATCCTCAGGAGTCACGCCCTGACGTCCAAGCACGCTGGGCGACAACAACGTCACACCATCAATCGCTGGCTGGGCATCGGCTCCGATATACCTTGCGGTCGCCGTATCGACCCAGGCGACAGCCGTCAGCGGCACGACCGTTGCCGCCACCTCGTCAATCGTCGCCGATGATGACTCGTCCAAGGTAACGACAAGGCCCTCGGTGGGGTTGCCGGCACCAAGGTCGAACAAGTCGTCGGCCGCACCGGCCTGATCGCTTTGATCTGCGGTTGCCAGCTGGCGGCCGGGCTGGCCGAAAGCAAAGACGGACAACAAGACCAGGGCGGCCACCGCGGCCAAGATCACCGGCGGCGTTCCCGGCATGGCCCGCACTGCGTCCAACAGTCCTCGAACGGCGGGTTCAGGGTCGGACGCGCCATCGACCACTCCGCTCAATACGCCAACAGCCATCCCGACTGCCATCACCGAGCCGGACCAAACCACGGCAAGGAGCACGGCTGAAGCCGTCGACCACACTGGATGCGTAATCAAACCAAACACAGACAGCACCGAAGCAACGGCGACAAGGCCGAAACCGACGGATGCAACGGCAGTACAAGACGCCAGAACGGAGCGCTGGATCATGGCGGCACCGTCATCGCCGCTTGGTTGACGGAACCACAACGTGATACGCCAACAAACCAAAGCAGATACCACCAAGGCCACCAGCGCTGGAATCACGTCGGTGGAGGCAATCGTGCCGTCATAGGCACCTATCAGCTGGCGGGTGACCAACGGCGCCAGAACCGTTGAGCCGGCCAGGCTGATCATGACCAACAGGCCAACCAGCCAATGAATCCACAGCGCCGCAGCGGCACCGACAACGACAGCCAGCATCACCAACACCATGACCGCTGGGCGATACGACGAGCGAAGCTCCTCCTCGACGACAAGGCGACCGGACACGTCGATTGAGCCTGCCCCCGCTTCGGGTGCGGTCACGGATTGACCTAATGCCATTTCGACGTCGGCAACAATACGGTCCAGCGAACGGCGCTGCACGACAGCGTCGTCAACCCCGAGGTAGAAGGCGGTCAGATCCCCGGCCAACCAATCAACCGAGCTGGTCACGACTCCGGGAATGCCCTCCAGGTCTCGACGGGCAACCGCAAGCCATTCGTCATCCACATCACTTGCGACGTCGACCGTCGCCACCAGATCGGGCACAACATCGCCGGCAGAAGCCGACAAATCAGGATTGGGATCCACCGAGCCGAACAACAATGCACCCCAGCCGAGCAGCGTTAAAAGCAGCGCCGCGAACAGCGCCAACTTTCCTGCGGACTGACCGGTAAACCAACCGCTGATCGATCGTCTCCAGGAAGACATCCTGGTTCAGGGTAGCGGTCGGCAACAGTCGGATCACTTCGCCACGGTTAGGGTGCGGTTAACGTCTCGACCGCCCAATTGGCAATTCCACTCGTGATTCCACTGGTATTGCGTCCGACAGAAACACCGCCCGCTGGTCAACGGCAGGACAGTTCTTCAAGTCGATCGGGTCCGGCCTGGGCCTTACGGCCTATCCCCCGGTACTTGCTCGTCAACGGCATCACGCTGGTGATAGTCGCCGTGCTCGTCCATGAACAGCGCCACCGTCGTGGTCAATCCAGTGGGTGGATTCAGCGATCCTGCACAGATCGAGATGAGATCAGGTCTGCTGGACGTGCGCCAAAACAAGCTGGCGCCACAGGTCGCACAGAACCCGTACTCGACCTCCGGGGCTGACCGAAACCAGGTCAGTGACGTTTCGCTTTGGAAATCGATGTTGTCCGGCGCTGCGGCGGTGGCAGCCATGTGATGACCGGTAAAACGCCGGCAAGGGTCACAATGACAGTTGCTGACCGATCGGAGCTCGCCGGTCACCACAAACTCGACACCTCCGCACACGCATCGGCCTCGCGCCCCGTCGCTTCGCCCTCGTTCATCGCTCACCATCTCGTCACCTCTCGTTTTGTTCCGATCCGATCTGTGCGACCCGATCAGCATCGGTTCAATCTGTATCGACGGCCCTACAGCCCGAGCAAACAGTAGCGCGCCGAGGCCTACGTGGAGATGCCGCCGATTCCCGCCTACGGCGCCATGGCCGTAGTCTGTTTGCCGTGAGCACTCTTCAACCAACCACCCCGGTCATCGTCGGTGTCGGCCAGGTACTCCAACGGCCGGAAGATCTCGATGAGGCCCAAGAACCGGTCCGGCTAATGATCGACGCAGTGCAGCGAGCTCAAGTCGATGCCGGCGTCTCCAATCTGATTCGAACTGCCGACTTGATAGCCGTGGTCGCCGGAGCATGGCGCTACAGCAACCCTGCCCGGCTAATCGCCACCGATCTGGGTGCCATCAACGCCTCCACAGCGCTCACAACCATGGGGGGACAGTCCCCAATGGCCGCACTCGGACACCTGGCCTCAGAGATCCAAGCCGGTCGAGTGAGCTGCGCCGTCCTGACCGGCGGCGAAACCATTTGGAGCCGACGACGGCTTCGACGAGCCGGCCAAAAAATGGTCATGACCGAACAGTCCGATGACAGTCCCGATCTGACGCTCGGCGACACCATGACTATGACGTCTGACTTCGAGAAGCAGCGAAACATCAGCGAGCCCATCGTTACCTACCCGCTGCTCGAGTCGGCCATTCGCCACAACAACGGCGAGTCTCTCGCCGATCATCGACAGCGAATCAGTGAGCTATGGGCCCGGTTTAACAAGGTCGCAGCCGACAATCCGTACGCATGGTCTCCGCAACCCCTGAGCGCCGAGCAGATTCGACAAGAGTCCCCCGAAAACCGCATGGTCGGGTTTCCCTACACCAAAGCCATGAACTCCAACTGGGATCTCGACCAGGCGAGCGCCGTCATCATGACATCAGTCGAGGCGGCACGAGCCGCCGGCATCACACCGGACAAGTGGATCTTCCCCCACGCCACCGCCGAAGCCAACGACACCGCGGAGCTGTCCCGACGACGAGACTTCCACTCATCACCAGCCATTGGAGCTGCCGGTCGGGCACTGTTCGAGACGACCGGACAAGCCAGTGAAGCACTCAGCGATATCGACCTCTATTCCTGCTTTCCATCGGCGGTACAAATCGCGGCTACCGAACTCGGCATCAGCCAGGACCGTACGCTCACTGTGACCGGCGGGCTGACCTTCGCCGGCGGCCCACTCAACAATTACGTCGGACACTCAATTGCCGCCATGGCCACAACCCTGCGTGACCGGGATGAACAAGCCGTGGGTCTGGTCACGGCCAATGGCGGCTTCGTGACCAAGCACGCACTCGGGCTGCTCGGCAACGCTCCGCCAGCACGCCCCTACGTGCGGCTCAACGCGCAGGAACAGGCCGACGACATCGAGCCGGTGAGTGTCGAAAGTGACTACGTCGGAGCCGTCGAGATCGAGGCCTACACCGTCATGCATGACCGAGACGGCACCAGACAAGGACGATGCGCACTCAAGACGCCGTCGGGTACCCGAACCTGGGGCTTGGTCGACGCAAGCTCAGGGATTGATCAACTTCTGGAGAACGAAGGCATCGGCAGACAGGGCCACCTCGACGATTCCGGCCAACTACAACTCGACTGACCGCTAGCCGTTACCCCATCGTCTCCCCCACCCGAGTACCCTGAGGTCGTGTCAGTCGCCCCTCAACTTATTGTGGTTGCCAATCGACTCCCGGTCCGGCGGGTCGAGCGCGACGACGGAACAAGCGAATGGGTTACCAGCCCAGGAGGCCTGGTCTCGGCGTTGTCACCGGCCTTGGCCCAGTCCGACAACCCGTCGTGGGTCGGCTGGACCGGCGATCGGACCCACCTGGTTCAGGAACCGTTCAAGGTGGACGGAATCAACCTGCTGCCCATCCCGGTCACACCGACCGAGCTTGACGCCCACTACAACGGCATGTCCAACGGAACCATGTGGCCGTTGTATCACGACAAGGTCGGACCGGTTGAGTTCCACCGTACGTGGTACGAGGGGTACCGCACCGTCAACAGACGCTTCGCCGAGACAGTGGCCGAGTCAGCCAAGCCCGGAGCGATTGTCTGGGTGCAGGACTACCAGCTCCAACTCGTGCCCGGCTACTTGAAAGAACTCCGACCGGACCTCAAGATCGGATTTTTCCTCCACATCCCCTTCCCGCCAGCAGAACTGTTCACACAGCTCCCGTGGCGAGAAGCACTGATTTCCGGGATCCTCGGAAGCGACCTCGTCGGCTTCCAGACACCGAGAGGCGCAGCCAACTTCCGACGAGTTGCCGAGTTCCTCGGCAAGGGGACAATCGACAACGATGATCTCATGGTCGGCGATCGGCGAGTGCGTCTCGGCTCCTACCCGATCGGAATCGACTTCCGTCGCTACGAAGCAGCCGGTATGGACCACGCCACCTCAGAGCGCAGCCGGGACCTGCGGGCGCAGCTCGGAAACCCCCGTGCCGTCATCTTGGGGGTCGACCGTCTCGACTACACAAAAGGAATCGACGTTCGTCTGCGAGCGTTCAAAGAACTTCTCGCCGACGGCGTGCTTCACCCTTCCCAAGTAACAATGGTGCAGGTCGCAGATCCTTCTCGCGACAACGTCGACGCCTACATCGATCTGCGAGCCCGAGTGGAACGGCTGGTGGGAGAAATCAACGGCGACTACGGTCGGGTCGGCGTCCCCGTCGTGCACTACATCCACCAAACCCAGAACTTTGACGCCATTCTCGCTCTCTATCGCACGGCCGACATCATGTTGGTCACCCCATTCGCCGACGGCATGAATCTGGTCGCCAAAGAGTACGTTGCCACGCGCTACGACGAATCCGGGGCCTTGGTCCTGTCAGAGTTTGCCGGAGCAGCGCACCAGCTCAAAGAGGCTCTGACCGTCAATCCCTACGACATCGACGGACTCAAGTCTGCGATCGCCGAGGCTGTACGGATGACGCCAGAGGAGCAACGCCAGCGAATGCGTGACATGCGCAAGGAAGTGGAGGCTACCGACGTCACAACGTGGGCTACCAACTTCCTGGACGACCTTCGGCTGTAGGCAGCCAGACCCGCCCGGGCTACGTCAAGGTGGGGCTGAACAAGACCTTCGGACGGTTGGCAACCTCGGGCGACCGTTGCTCCAACGGCGAGGCAAGCTGACAGACGGTGTCGGCGAGCTCAGAGAAGCCAACCGTGTAGCTCGTCAATTCATCGACCCGATACCGCTCGTCGGCCATTAGGTCGAGAGCCCGGTGCACGTCGGCTACCGAATAGCCCAACGAACCAATAACGGTGAGTTCACGTCGCAACATCTGATCAGCTGAAATCACCGCGCTACCGGCAGTGAACCCGACCAGCAAAACCGTTGCCCCGACGCGGGCTGCGCCAACCCCGGTGGTCAATGCGGCCGAACCTCCAGCACAGTCGACGACCAGGTCGGCTCCCAGACCGTGGCTTTGCCCGGCAAGCCAACGGTTCAGATCATTACCCGGAGCAAAAGCGGCATCAGCGCCTAGAGAACAAGCCAATTCTCGGCGAGACTCCTCGGTGTCCACGGCCACGACCCGACTGGCACCGGCTAAACGGGCTAACTCGGCTACCAATAGTCCAATGGTTCCCGTACCGATGACCACGACCACATCACCTAACGACGGTTGAGCCCGCCGGACAGCGTGAGCAGCTACGGCCGCCGGTTCCGCCAACGCTCCCATCGGGCTGTCGACCCCCTCAGGCAGTCGGTGAACCCTTCTGCTGTCAACCCGAATGCGCTCAGCAAATGCTCCATGGGGCACCGCCAGGTGGTCAGTACCAACAATCATCGACAACACCAGCTGGCAGATAGAGCCGATGCCGCTGCGGCAGGGACGACACGCCCCGCAAGGTGCCGGCACACCGCCGACAACCCGTTCACCTTCAAAACGCCCAGGCGAGTCGGCGCCGACTGCAACCACCCGCCCAACCCACTCATGTCCGAACCAGGCAGGGGCAGGCAGGTCGCCTGTCTGCCAGGCCACGATGTCAGACCCGCTGATACCGCACCGTTCGACTTCGACAATAACCGAGCCGGGTTGCAAGTCGGGCTCGGGCGCCTCGATGACGTCCACCTGGCCGGGACCGGTCAAAACAGCGGCGCGCATGATCAGATGGCTCGCAGTGCCGGTCGCAGCTCATCAAGAACATCGAAGAACCGTGGGAACGTTTTACCCACGCAGCTTGGGTTGGCGATCACAATCCCATCATGACGCAATCCGAGCAGGGCGAAGCTCATCGCCATTCGGTGGTCGTCGTACGTCTGGACCACCCCTGGACGAGGCGGACCGGGCTCAATGACAAGTCCGTCTTCAGTCTCACGGCAGGCGATCCCCAACCGTTGGAGTTCCGTAGCGGTAGCGGCCAAGCGGTCGGTCTCTTTGTTCCGGATGAAACCGACACCGGTGATCGTCGTGGGTGAAGTGGCCTGCGACGCAACCACCGCCAACGTTTGGACCGTGTCAGAAATGTCGGACATGTCAACCTCTACCCCGTTGAGTGGCGACACTCGTTCAACCTCGGTGTAGTTCTCGGCGATCTGCACCTTGCAGCCCATCCGCGCCAACACGTTCACGAAGTTGAGATCCCCCTGCACCGTTGACCGTCCCAATCCTTCAACCCTGATTCGTCCGCCGTTGACGGCCGCCGCACCAAAAAAGTACGAGGCGGCAGAGGCATCCGGCTCGATGTGCACGTCGGCCGGTTTGTAGGCCGACGCCGGCACGACAAAGCGGGTGAAGTCGCCATCATGATCAACCGTGAGACCAAAGTCGGCCATGGTGGCCAGTGTCAACTCAACATACGGTTTAGACACCAGGGAGCCGGGCACCACCAGCTCCGTCGGGGCCGAGGCCAACGGTGCGGCCAACAGTAACCCGGAGAGGAACTGGCTGGACACGTCGCCCGACACCTCCACCGTGCCGCCGGGCATGGTTCGACCGGTGATTGTCAGCGGTAGATGCTCACCGTCGATGAGGGCTCCACTGGCCCGAAGAGCCTCAAGCTGGGGTCCGAACGGTCGACGGCGAAGCTGTGGATCCCCATCGAGGACAAAGTTGCCGCTAAGACCAGCCAGGACGGCTAAGAGAAACCGGCCAGTGGTACCTGACTGTCGTACGTCCACCGTCACCGGATTAACAGCGGACGAGCTTGAGTCTCCACCGGTTACCTCACCCTGGAGCGCTCCGGCGTTGCCGACGTCGCTTCGCCCGGTGACCGTGACGCCGGGACCGGCGGCGTCGTCGTCAAATCGTTCGACTGCGGCCCCTATCGGCTCAATGGCCGACATCATGGCCTCGGTGTCATCGGCCAGCAGGACACCCCGAAGCATTGACTGGCCTTCGGCTAGCGCTGCGCACACCAAGGCGCGATTGGTATGAGACTTTGACCCGGGAACTCGAACGCTTGCGTCCACGGGCCCGGCCAACGGGGTAATAGGGAATTCAGCATCGAGGGGTCCGGAAGTCACTTAGTCAACGGTAGTCAGATCAGGCCCGAGCGGTGCGCAATTGACGACAGTCTGCACTAACTGGGCTTCGCACCCCTGTCTGGCCTACAGCGGGCTGCAGGCGTTCTGCTCCAGCAGGGCTCGGGCCCGGTCGGCGTCGCTGCTGCGGATCAAGATGACAACGGCAAGACCATCAGGCCCCTCGTCCTTGTTAAACGCTTCTACCCGAATTCCGCTCGAGCGCAGCACGCCGGCCGCTTTCGTAGCCGAATCAGCCTCGGCGAACGTCAAGCGGCTTATAGAGACAGGACCCATGCCAACTGTGAGACCGCATGGTCTGCGATCAGGCTGCCCCGCTCGATGCGTCAGCCGATGGTGTGGTGGGCACTTCCTCGGTAATGTGCACAAGGTTGGCCAGCGGGTCGCGAGCCTCCAACGACTCACGGATCTCGGTCAGCGTTTCGCGATATCGCTTCAGTTTTGACTCGCTCGCAGCAATACGCAGATTGGCATCTTTAAGTTCCGCCTCGAGAGAGTCGATTTGGATGAGAGCATCGGCATGATCGCCTGCGCTTTGATCGGCGCCGTCGTCACCGTCAGAGGGTGACGGCCATGATGGCTCGGAGGGCGCAGAGCCCGGGTAGTCGTCGTATCCCTCGCCCACCGTCGCACCTGACGGGCCGGAGCCGACCGACGCCAGAGCGTACTGACCGTGCTGCATTTGATGGATCTCGTGACGTAGCCGACGATTTGTTTCGCGGTCCTCGGAGGCCTCACGCCGGATCTCGTCCAACGCTCGCTCTTTCGCCGCCATGTCGTCAGCTAGGCCTTTGCGAACATTTCGGACGACGGCCAGCATGAGCACGGAAAAGACAACCGCCCCAATGGCAAAGCCGGTCAGCAACGCAGATAGTGTCACGATTGATCACCTAGGTGACTCACCGCGAAACCTCCGCCTATCATCCGAAATGTCCCTTCCATTTTGCACATCTCCGCCGCCCGGATGGGTGTAACGCCCTACCTTCCGGGTCGAAGTTAGTGTACTGCGTATTCTGTGGACCGACCCAGCCGAAGACCGTGGTGCAACGTGGGTATTTCTACCGAGATGTCTATCAATTCGCTATGAAAGACAGGCAATCAGCCCATACAGATGGGCCTATCGGATGGCGTCGCCCGATGTCGGGTCGAAGAAATGCATTCGAGGCGTGTCAACCGCAAACTCGACGGAGTCACCGATTCGAGCCCGTGAACGAGGGTTGACTCGAGCGACGTAAATGTAGTTGCCGGTCTCGTCTTGAGCGGTTGCGACTGCGTCTTCACCCTCAAATTCCTGGTCCATGATCTCGAACGGTTCAACGGGGAGCGGGAAGTGCACAATGACCTCCGAGCCCAGCGATTCCACCAAGCTAGTGGTGGATCGCAACCGGCGGTTATCCGGCGCCGAAGGGGCGAGAGCAGCGTCTTCGATGTCTTCAGGCCTGATACCAACCACGACTTCACGGCCTTCGAACTCGGCCAATCCGGCTCGTTGATCAACAACATCGGCCGGCAGTCCAAGACTTTGCTCACCGAGACGAACGGTGATCTCGTTGTCGCCATCTCGTTCGAGTCGAGCCTTAAACAGATTCATCGACGGCGAGCCGATAAACCCGGCCACAAACACGTTGTCAGGTGAGTCATAAAGGTTCTGCGGCGTGTCTACTTGCTGCAGGTAACCACGCTTCAGGACGGCAACACGGTCGCCCATGGTCATAGCTTCCACCTGATCATGTGTCACATAAAGAGTCGTAACACCGAGATCTCGTTGCAAACCGGCGATTTCCGCTCGCATTTGCACACGCAACTTTGCATCAAGGTTGGACAGCGGCTCGTCCATCAAGAAGGCCTTCGGCTGACGAACGATCGCTCGCCCCATGGCCACCCGCTGGCGTTGACCACCGGACAGCTGGCCTGGCTTCTTCTCAAGTTGCTCGGTCAGATCGAGGGTTTGAGCCGCCTTCTTCACACGGTCGGCAATCTCCGACTTGGGGACCTTGGCCAGTTTGAGAGCGAATCCAATATTGTCGGCAACCGACATGTGGGGGTAGAGCGCATAGTTCTGGAAAACCATGGCGATATCTCGGTCCTTGGGGTGAACGTCGTTCACCACCCGATCCTCGATCTTCAGATTCCCCTCGCTGATGTCCTCCAGCCCGGCGACCATCCGAAGCGCAGTAGATTTACCGCAGCCAGACGGGCCGACAAGGACAAGAAACTCCCCGTCTTGGATATCGATGGAGAGATCATGGATGGCATGAAAACCATTCGGGTAGACCTTGTTGACGGATTCCAGGACGACGCCAGCCATTCGTAGACTGCCCCCTCATTTAAGCAAGATGGATTAGAACGGCTGCGCCGCAGCTTACGTCACAGCCCGATGGCATCACAATGTAGCACGAGCACCATGAACTACGGTAGAACCGGGCGCTCGATGCAAGACCGGAGCAAGACCGATGCAGACACGAGACCGCGAACGGCGGTGCGCATCGGTCCTTCAACGACACTGGAGACCCATGGACGAAACAACTGACGCTCAACAAGCAACACCTGCCGAGGCTCTGCCGTGCCCCCGTTGTGGCGGACCGTTGTTCGACGGCCCGAATCCGGCTAGATACTTCGGGCCGTGCGCCGACTGTCGAGAACAGCTACGTCAGACGTTGAAGGGCGAGACGGCAGAGACCGAAGTCGCCGAGTACGAACCGAAGATGAACGTGACGCCCAACGCGGTGGCGCTGAAAGACGACTAGGGAACCGGTGCTCACGCCATGAACGGCATCGGCACGCTAAATGAACGTTCCTTACATCGGTCTCTCAAGGAACACTTGGCCGAACGCGGCGACGAATTTGAGGTTCCGGTCGGCGACTTCGTTGTTGACATCAGACGAGGCAGCGAAATCATTGAGATTCAAACATCGTCGTTCGGGTCGATGGCCCGGAAGCTTGATGTGCTTCTCGACGAATACACCGTTCGGATTGTTCATCCGATCGCCACCGAGACATACCTCCATCGCGACAGGCGCAAACCACGGCGATCCCCTAAGAAAGGCTCGGTGTACTCGCTCCTCGACGAGCTTGTCAGTTTGCCGACCATGCTTGACCACCCAAACTTGACGGTGGATGCCGTCCTGGTTTCGGTTGACAAGATTCAGCGCTTCGACGAGCGTGCCCGCAGAGGTCGAGGCGGCTGGACTACCGTCGATCGTCGACTTCGCGAAATTCACGACTGGCAACGCTTCAAAACAACTGACGACCTCTTGGCGTTGCTGCCGAGCGAACTCCCGCCACTGTTTACAACCGCTGACATCGCCCCCCACGTCGGATCACGGACCGCAGCCCAACGGCTGACATATTGTCTTCGGCAACTCGGTTCCATAGAAATGGTCGACCGAACCCGCAGTGGGGTCATCTACCGCAGGACAAACTAGCGACCTGCCGTCATCTGCTAGTGACTGGTCGTTTGACCTGCGTACGCAGAGCAGGGCTGCTCATTCGACGACGGCGACCGGGCAACTACCATTTCGGTACGGCAGTCGGACGACCAGGTCGCCCACACATCGTCGCCCGACACGCCCACTTGCACGATTACGTAAGTGACTGCTTGCACGGCTACTTAAGTGACTGCTTGCATGGCCCCCGGTTGACGTTGACCGACGATTTGACCGCCAAGAACAGATCAGGAGACATGATGCTTACTGATGCTCATATCGACACCATGGCTCAACCTTCATGGGTTTTTGTCTTGAATGGTCGACGCGGAGCTTATCCACGGCTACCTTGGTGCCCAGTGGGCGACAGGGGACACTAAATTACCTGTGGCTGTGGAGAAAATCGAACGACGACCGCTGCAAGCTGTCCATGGAGCTGGTAGTTTCGGGCTGCGAGGAATGGGCGCAGCACCGGCGGAGGTAACTGTGAACACAAACGATGAAACGGCGACGGGCGCACAAACCCTCTCATCGAGTGGATTTGAGCACCTTTTGCTGTCTGACGGCGACTCATCGGTGAAGGTGACCGTCGGTTCTATGGACCGATGGGATCGTTCCCATCTTCGTCGTCTACGGCAATCAGCCGATCTTCCGGGCCTCGTGCCCGTCATCGACAGTGATCTGTCCAGCGACGACAAGCCGTTTGCCGTCACCCCATCAGTCGATCACCCCAATCTCGCCGACCGTATTCCACCCGAAGCATCGCAGTGGCCGGAATGCGCAGCCATCGTAGAGGCGTCAGCTCGAGCCCTACATGAGGCGCACCTCAGGGGACTCTTCCACGGAAGCCTCTCCCCCAACCAGATCTACGTCATCAACGAAGACATTGCCGTCGAAGGAGTCGGACTCGGCCTAGGCGGTGTCGTTCAGGCTGATTACCAGCACTGGACCGCCCCGGAGGTGCTCGACGGCGCAGACGCCACCGAGCGTTCCGACGTTTACTCCCTGGGCAAGATCCTTGAAGCCGCACTAGGCAACAACATCGAGGATGTCCCCCGTTCGGTGCGCCGCCTCATAATGTGGTCGAGCTCGGACACACCCGAGGCTCGCCCCCCTTCCGCTTTGGAGTTCGCCAGCATTCTTGCTGAAGCCCTCGGCGACGAGCGACGAATCTATTCACCGGCCTTCATTCCTACCGCCGATGTGAACGCCTTGGCCGCCACCGCCTCTGCAGAGGTGGCCGCCCACGACATTTCCGCTCCTGTCGCTTCCAGCGGTGGAGCCGGCGTAGTAGCTGCAGCAGGTGTTGCGGCAACGGGGGCAGTCGTCGCTGACAAGTTCCTCGACGATGAGCCGGAAATCGATGACCCGTCCGCCGGGCTTGAAGTTGTTGACGACGTCGACGAAGCCGCCTCCGAGGTCGACGTTGACGAGGCAGACCTTGTTGCCGACGATGACACAGATGCCGACATCAGTGATGAAGATGATCTCGACACCGAGGCCGTCGATGAATCAGTCGCCGATAGCGACGCCAACATCGATGTTGAAAAAGAAGCCGTCATCACCGACGAAATCCCTGAGTCCGAGATTGGTGGCGACGCAGCCACCACCACCGAACTCGAGGGCGACCTGGCATCGGCAGAAGACTCGTCAAGCTTCGACTCCCGGGACTACACCGCGGCCACGACAACCGCTGACACCTACGAGGTGCCGGCGGCCCAGACCGTCGAGATCGTAAGCCCTCAGGAGCCAAGCAAGCGCTCAAACCGAGCAGGCATCCTCGTTGGCATCATTGGTGCCCTCGGTCTTGCTCTGATCTTCTGGCAACTGTTCAACGGTGACTCGGCCGAAGAAACCGACGTCGCCGCCAATCCTGTAGCCGAAGAAGAAGCGGTTGAGGCCGAAGAAGAGGCCGAAGCCTCCGTTTCCTCCGATGACAGCGCCCCGGAGGCCCCGACAGCCACCGAGGATGAAGTAGCCGAAGAAGAAGCTGCAGTCGAAGAGGAACCTGTAGCGGAAGAAGAAGCTGCTGAAGAAGAGGCCGAAGCTACCGAAGAAGCCGCTGAGGAAGCAGACGCAGCCACCGAGGAACCGGTAGAGCCAGCCGAGGCAGCCACGACGCTCCTCGACGGTCCGATTCCAGCCAGTGACGCTGGCATTCAAATCGTGCATGGCATTCCCGGCGCAACAGTAGATGTCTACGTTGACGGACAGGCACTCACCCCCGGATTCGCTCCGGGAACGATTGCCGGACCGGTCGACCTCGCCCCAGGCGACTACGAAGTTGAGATCTTTGCAGTCTCCGACGTTGCTCCGGCCGCCAGTGCTGATCGCGATGATCAGCCACTGCTGTCACAGACAGTGACCGTTGGCGACAGCGCCGCATCGCTCTACGCCCACCTTGGCGAACAGGGCGCACCCGCTCTGTCTGCCTTTGCCGAAGACTTCTCCACCCTGGCCCCCGGCCAAGGTCGAGCTGTTGCTCGCCACTTGGCGGCTGCTCCGGAAGTAACACTCCTAGTTGACGGAGAGCCTGTCGGCGATCTGGCAAACGGCGACACGCTGGCAGCCGACCTTCCCGCCGGTTCGCACGACTTCTCGGTACAGGCTGGTGACGCCGAAGTTCTGGCCGCCACGCTCGACATCGCTGATGGCGAGGTCGTCGTCGTATCGGTTACCGGTTCGGCAGCCGATGGCACGCTTGCTCCTGTTGTCCAGCGATACAGCGGCCTGAGCTCAGCTCCGACCGAGGTACCAACTGGCGACAGCAACCTCCTCGGAATGGATGAGGACATGACGAACCTCTACATCGTGGGTATCGTCACACTGGCAATGGCCCTCGGCGGCTTGGCGCTTATGACTCGCCGCCGTCGGGTTCTGTGAACTCTCGGGTACGTTCCGGAGTCCTAGTCCTCGCAATCTCTCTTTGCCTGATGGGCGCTGCCACGTCAAGTGGTGGCGCCATCGGCGCGTCTATTAGTGACACCATCTCTTCCCGCTCGCTTCCGGACAATCTGGTTAACCTGGTCGATGATCTGGCAACGCCACAGGTACCGCTTCGAAGCGGAAACCTGGATGATCAGCCGGAACCGGAAACCGGGCCCTCCCCCGTTGCCGTTCGCATTGGCGATATCGCCCTCGAAGCCCCGGTGATTCCGGTAGGCGTTGACAGCGAGAACCAATTTGCGGTGCCGGCAGCGGAACAAGTTGGCTGGTACCGATTCGGTCCGCGCCCGGGAGATGAAGGGTCAGCAGTGCTGGCTGCCCACGTCGACTACGGGGGCCAACCAGGAGCCTTCTTCAACCTGGCCGAGCTGAGGGTGGGCGACCCGATCGAGGTCGAGCTAAGCGACGGATCAACGCTTCGCTACAGGGTCACAGGAAATACCGAGTACGACAAGACCGACCTGCCTTTCAACGAGGTGTTCCGCAAAGAGGGCGCTGAAGTTCTACAGCTCATTACCTGCGGTGGCACGTTTGATCCGAACGCCCGCTCGTATGAAGCCAACATCGTGGTCACTGCTCTCCCTGAGGCCCTCATCGAGTTCTAGGCGTTCGAACTGGACACACCCCCGCCTTTTGGGCAGGCATCACCTAAAGGGGACGCCTGGAGGCCGGCCAACATGTCAGTTGGAACCTCGCCATGGCTCGCCCACTGTTCGGGCGCTGGCGTTGAAACCCATCGCTCGGTATTGCAGTGCGAGCTGGTTGCGCAGTTGTTCGTCACCTGGAACAGCGGACAACCCCTTCTCTAGCGCCCAGATCGCCCGGCGTCCGGAATCATCTGCCAGTATCCGGGCGACGTTCGACGCAAGATAACTGATCTGGCGTTCGACGTGCGCACGCAGCACGAAACAGTCGTCCAACCAGGCCCAGTAGGCGCGGCCTGGAGCCGCTGAGCGATGCAGTGGCGGGCCTTCAATTTTGGCCAAAAGACTGAGGGCGGCGTACATCCAGTGTTCGCCACGCTCATCGCTGTCTTCATCACTTGCGCACAGGGCATCAAGGTCGCCGGTATCACTGTGAACATCGTGTAGGCGGTAGTAGCCGTCTTCGGACGGTGGCAGTCTGTGTCGCCCGACCGCTCCCCTGACTTCGGCTAGCAAGTTGGGCAGCCGACTTGCAGACATAAGCCGACCTTGCCATAGCGCAAGTGCGATGTCCTCTCCTGACACTGGGCCGCGTAGGCCCACAAAGGCCAGAAGCGCCTGCTGTTGATGAGTGAGCTTCTGATCGCGTAAGCGAACGGCCGGTGGCCCGATCAAGCGAAGATCTAGCTTCGTCTCGAGTGCACCGCCGGTACCGGCTCGTTCTCGCGACAAAACGGCACCGATTTCGGCGTGAATTGCAAACATGGAAACCCGCTTTCCAAGACTGGACAATACTGACCAGCCAACACACCAAACTTAAACTAGTCGACTCGGTCGCCGTCTACAAGCGAGTCAGCTTCGCTCACATCGGATTCCGCTGGTGGTTCTTGCAGTTGCACCTTAAGGGAGCCCAACTCCAAGTAGAGGCGTTCGAGATGGCGGATCCCCACTTCCAGAGACTCCAAGTCAGGACTGACCATCGGCTCGGCCCGACGGGACGGCACAACCTCCACGGAACCGGCAGAAAGCGACATGTCTCGACCTTACTACGCGAAGCCGTTCCATTTAGTGAAATGAGACAGTCTGCTTAGCATTCAATTACCTAAATAGGACAACACGCGACGACCTATTTAGAGAATTGTCTATCTTCATCAATCACAGTCTGCAAGCAGCTGCACTGCTACTAGAACAACGGTGTTCCCTTCCGCCGCTTGGCGGGCAACCATGTGAAACCCCTGCACGGACGGCCGCGGGTGTCGGCTCGCGGCTACCGGCGCCTAGGCCCGCTACGATCAACATCGTGCCCGAGACCAACAAACACCGTCTACCCACCACAGTGCTTCCAGAAGCTTATGAGCTGACCTTCGAGCCACACTTCGAGACGAAATCGTTCACAGGTCGGGTCGTTGTCGAGGCCATGGTGCAAGAAGAAACATCGACCATCGCGCTTAACGGCGAAGATCTTCAAGTTAGCCACTCGGCGGTAACGATCGGGAGCGAGACGGCCGAATGTGAAGTTGAGATCGATTCAGACAACGAACGGATCGTGCTGCACGTGCCCCAAACTCTGCAGCCAGGCCCGGTCTCTATTGATCTGGCCTTCTCCGGGGCCTTCAACGAGAGCCTGGTTGGTCCGTACCTGAGCACATTCGACGACGACACCGGTGAAACCCGGGTGCTGGCGACCACCCAGTTTCAGGCCACACACGCCCGGAAGTGTTTTCCGTGCTGGGACGAACCCGACCTGAAAGCAACATTCGCGGTCACCATCATCGCCCCCGAGGGGATGGATGCTGTTTCCAACGGTGCCGAGGTCGGCCGAGTCGATCAGGACGGCAAGCACCACATTTCGTTTGCTCCGACAATTGCGATGAGCACCTACTTGGTCGCCTTCGTGATCGGCCCGATAGAAAAGACCGAGCCGGTCGACGTCGACGGTGTTCCGCTGCGCATCGTCCACGTTCCCGGGAAGGGCGGGTTGACTGACTTCGGTCTCGATGCCGGGGCTTTTGCTCTTCGCTACTTCACCGACTATTTCGGTCTTCCCTATGCCGGGCAGAAGCTCGACTTGATCGCCATTCCCGACTTCGCCTTCGGCGCTATGGAGAACCTGGGCTGCGTAACGTTCCGTGAGACCCTCCTCCTGGTTGACCCGGACCGGGCCACACAACCCGAATTGCAACGGGCGGCCGATGTAATCAACCACGAACTAGCCCACATGTGGTTCGGTGATCTCGTCACAATGAAGTGGTGGAACGGCCTCTGGTTGAATGAGGCATTCGCCACCTTTATGGAGATGCGCTGCACCGACGCCTACCGACCTGAATGGGACCGCTGGACGGACTTCGGCCTCTCTCGCTCGGCTGCGTTCACCACTGACTCGTTGGCTTCCACCCGCCCCATCGAATACGAGGTGATCAGTCCCGTAGAGGCCGAAGGCATGTTCGACATTCTCACCTATGAGAAGGGAGCAGCCGTTGTCCGCATGCTCGAGCAGTATCTCGGCGAGGATCGATTTCGCGAGGGCATCCGCCGCTACATGCGCACTCATCAATTCGATAATGCAGACACGCCCGACCTGTGGGCGGCGATTGAAGCCGAAACAGGCGAACCGGTTGCCGACATCATGCACAGCTGGATCTACCAGGGGGGCTACCCCCAGGTTCATGTAGAAACGGCAGCCGATGGTACAACCACGGTTTATCAACAACCCGTTCAGCTTGACGGTGCCGATCCGGTTCCAGACCAAGAATGGCTGGTGCCGGTCGAATACCGCTGGATCGACGACTCCGCCACCGTAGCCTCAGCCGAGGAAGCTGGCGAAAGACCCGGATCGCCCTCCAAGCGCGTGCTCCTATCCGCCGAGCCGACTCGCCTGGAAGCCCCGCCGATCGCCACGAGTGCTGCTGTGGTCAACGCCAACAGCAGCGGCTTCTATCGCGTGCGCTACGGGGATGCAGCTCGCGAAAACCTGACCGACTTAGCCGCCACGCACCTAACTCCGGTTGAGCGATACTCGCTAGTCGATGACTCCTGGGCCTCAGTCCTGACCGCCCAGACGTCGACAGTGTCGTTCTTGACGTTGCTCGAAGCGATGACCGGCGAGTCCAACCGTTCCGTCTGGCAACGCATCATCGCCGGCTTCACCTCGCTTCGACGGCTGGTGGACGGCGAAGCTCAGGAACGACTCGAAGAAATCGTCCACGACGCCGTGGCCCCAAACCTGGCTGGTCTCGGGTTGGAGAGCCGCCCAGAAGACACCGACCAGGAGCGACAACTACGAGCGGACCTGTTCCGAGCTCTCGGGACACTGGCCAACGACGCCGACATTCAAGAGGTTGCCAAGCAAATCTCGGCTGAAGGGCTGCGAGATCCTGAGCTGGTAGACACCTCGCTACTGGCCGCCGCCACCGATGTGGTCGCAGCCAGCGGTGACGACGCTGATTTCGATGACTTCCTCGCTGCTTCAAAGGCATCAACCACACCGCAGGGCGAGCTTCGCTACCTCGGTGCACTCATGGATTTCCCCGCCATCGAGCAACAGTCGAGAGTGTGGGAGATGATCACCGACGGTACGGTCCGGACCCAAAATGGGCCCCTTCTACTTCGAAGAGGGCTTCTAAACCCTCAGTGCGGGCGCCAAACCTGGTCGTTCATCGCCGAAAACTGGAGCGAGCTGAACGATCTGTTCGCCTCCAGTTTGATCGTACGAATGGTAGAAGGAGTTACCGTTCACAACCTTCCCGCCGATCAGGAAGCAGTGTCGTCCTTCTTTGCCAGCCATAAGGTTCCGAGCGGTGAGCAGACCCTCCACCAAATCTTGGAGCGGCAGCGGGTCAACGTTTCGCTTCGCGCCCGAGAGTCGGACCTTTTGAGCCGTTTCCTGGCCACCTGAAGCAGACCGGCAATGCTAAGAGCCTCATCACCAATGGGAGTCTTCTCGGTGGGCCCGACGTGGGCTCAGCTCACCTGGGGAGCCCTTCCACCTGGGTCAGTCACGATTGCCAACAGAGACCGCACCGAAACTGTGGAACATCCGGGCGGCCCTGGCTCCCATATTGTTGAAGACCTCCCTCCAGGCACCGAGACCGAACTCGTTGTAACAGTGCCAGGTGGTGGAAAGATCTCGCTGTCAGCCAAGACAATCGTCGCTCCATGGGGTGAAGAGCTCTCCAAGTTCGCCACGGTCAGCGACCTGCATCTCGGCTCCCGACGTTGGGGCTTCTTCAAGACGATGACGGAGCCGACGGGCCAGTTTGATGACCCCCACCCGATTCGGTGCGCACGTGCTGCGCTACAAGAGGCAGTCGCGTGGGGGGCCGAACTGCTCGTTATCAAAGGCGATGCCGCCCACCACGAGGATCAAGCGTCGGTGAACATTCTGGGTGCTCTGATCGATGAGTTTCCCGACCTCCCGATGCTGTTGATCCCGGGAAATCACGACGTCGATGATGGAGCGGGCAGTCTTCCCGGTGCCATTGGCCGACGGAAACTTGCCTATTCAACTGTGGACCATGTTGACCTTCCCGGAGTCCGAATTGTCGTTGCCGACTCGACTAAGCCGAGCTACGGCAGCGGTTCGCTCGCCGCGGTATCCACTGCCATCATTGACCGAGTAGCCGACGCCGACAGACCGGCGTTCGTCGGCCTGCACCACCAACTCCAGTCCACCAAGATCCCCCGGTACTATCCGAAGGGAATTCCAGCGCCGGAGTCAACCGATTTCTTAGATCGGTTATCCAAAGTGAGACCGGGCGCTGTCGTCAGTTCCGGCCACACCCACCGGAACCGGGTTCGCCGTCACGGTGACGTACTCGTCACCGAAGTCGCCTCAACCAAAGATTGGCCTGGCGTCTGGGGCGCCTACACGGTGTACGACGGTGGAATCTGTCAGGCAGTGCGCCGTATCGGCGAGCCCTCCGCCATGAGCTGGACCGAGTACAGCCAACGGGCAGTGGCCGGATTGTGGTCCAAATGGTCGCCCGGGAAGCTGGAAGACCGATGCCTAAGCCACGTTTGGGCTCGGGATCCGCACCTCGTCGGCTAACACCGCTTCACAGGAGACAACACCGGTAAGACCGTCTACGTTGATCATCATGCCGGTGGTGATCCTGTGACTGGCACCGGAGGCACCGACCACCATCGGCGTTCCAAGCTCTCGCGCTACCACCACGGCATGGGTGAACGGCCCGCCGATATCAGTGATGACGGCGCCAGCGGCTACGAACAAGGCCGTTGCCACCAGTGAGGGCTGATCCAATACGATTATCTCGCCGGGGCGAACTTCGGCCAGGTCGGCGTCGGTCTCGATGACACGAGCCAGTCCTGATGCCATTCCCGGGCTCCCGGGCGAACCCAAGATAATGTCGCCGGGTTCCAGGTCTGTGCTCATCGGCGTCCCGTAGCCCTGTTGCAGTCCTATGGCGGCGCGGTTGTCGTTTCCGGTGTCGTCGATGACGTTTGGTAGTTCTCGGGTACGGACAACATCGTGTTCCGCTCTGCGAAGCGCTGCCAGATGACGAGTATCGGCCAAGCCCCCGTCGGCGTAGTACTCGACCTCTTCGGCGGTCAACATCCAGATGTCGTCGACCGAGCCGAAGTCACCTCGGCGTTCCCCCCTGATTCCGAGTTCGCCGATCAGCTGACGCATGCGATGGACGACGCGCATCAGGTGGTTCCGGCACGTTTCCCGACCGCGCAGGAAGACGGCCGACGACGCCACGGCGGATCGAAAGACGGGGCGGCGTTCCTCTGGCAGGGTCTCGGCGATCTCCGACACCAACCGCTGTCTGTCGGCCTCAAGGTGGCGGCGACGAAGCTGGGGAGCCAACGAGTCATCACAGTGGTACATACAGCGAATGAGGGCTAGGACGATGTCATGCGCTTCGTCCCACGTGGGCGACGCCAGGTCCCACTCGTTTGGACCCCGATGGCCTACTTCAGCCACTAGGGCGTTCACGCCGGCGATGAGTGCCTTGGCCTCGGTTTGGTTTGAGAGGCGGAGTGCTTTGTCCAAGCGGTCCAGGCCTTGGTCGAACAGCGACCTCAAGCCGGGCGATGTTCGAACGAGACGCGAGAGCTCCCACAGCGCCAGCGTCGGTGAAACAGGTTCGATGCGGCCGATCCCGCTCAACAATCGCAGTGCGTGCGCAGGTTGCCCGACCGAGTTACAAAACTCGTTGATGAGGGTTGGCCCCACAGTGGTGGCCAGAAGTTGGTTCAGCTGCTGATCGAACAGTGACCGCGCCAGTGGTTGAAGAGCGACCGCTGCATTGACCAGCTCGTTGTCCGACATGGATTCGATATTCAGCGCCGACGACAGAACTTCATCAACGGTTTCGCCCAAATTTTCCAGCTCGACCTGGTTCCTGCTCTCCAACACCCATCGATACCACTGGTCAAGCATGGCGGCGGTAACCGGATCCGGATCATGCCAGTCTTCGTGGCGGTGCACGGGCACGGGGCCCAGTTCGCCACCAAGGAGTCGATCGATGTGTCCCTCGTGAAGCTGCGGCGATCGGTGGGCCAACACCTTCAGCGTCGACGCGTTGACGTACGCGTGGCCACCTCGACCGCGAATCGTTTCGGGCGAACCGGAGCTGACCTCGGTTTCGTCGAAACCAAATCGATTGATAAGCGCATCTCGCCAACCGAGGGCGGCGCATGGCTCCCACAATAAGGTCCACCCCAAGGGGCTAGGAACCTCCGGCAGCATTTCACCGACGATAAAACGGCTCCAGATCGGGAGGTGAGCGGTACCAGGTTTTTCGGTTAGCCAGCTTGGCTCAGGCATCGTGCATCGTCTTGAACATGAGGGAGCTGCAGCGGACCAGCCCGGCCGGAAGGCCACGCTGGAACTACCGCTGCGCCCCCAAGAGTAGCGCACATTGACCATCGACGTACAGCCCCGTGGGGGCGACGCCAAGCAGTCGCTGCGACAGCCTTTGTTTCAAGCGATTGGTGGTGTTACAGGCTCTTAACCAAGTCGTGGTAGCTGGCGGCTCGTTCGGCTCTTAATGCCGAACGGCGCTTCCAACCTTTCGTTTTCCACACCTTGAACCGCTTCTGTTTGACGGTCGGCAGCGGCCGATCCGACGGATCGGACTTCTGCGAGGTGTGAACCGGTCTCGGCAGTGCGAGATCATCCGGCTCTTCAATCTGCCTCAGCTCCGTTTGGGCGGCTCGGCGCACCTTGCGGTGCTCCTCCTGGCGCTGGTGGCGGCTCGGCCGGTGGACGGCCGCCGCTCCTGGCTTCCGAAGGCGGTTGGAGCGTGTACGTGAAGACATTGACATCCTTTCTGCTCACTTCAATGTGAGCAATGGGTTCTCAGCGTCTGGCTGTACTAGATCATTCTTACCCATTTCCGCGCTGAGCGCCAGAGCAGGTCGGCCCATTTACACAAAATCAGGAGACCCATGGTTCGACAGGCATTGGTGTCCCATCTCCGACGGCTGGAGGTGCACCCCTCTGATTGGTGTCCTCACCTAGAGTGTTTGGTTGTGTCGGCGACGTTCTTTTCAGTGCTAGTACCAGCTCAAGGGACCGTCTCGGTACCGGAGCTGACGGACCTCCAGGCTTCTCGTCTGGTAACCCTGTTCTGGTTGGCTGTCGGAGCCAGCATCATCTTGCCCCGCCTACCGTTCGGTCGACGGCTGCTCTACCCGTTCGCGTTGCTGAGCACCTGGGTCCATGAGATGGGCCACGGTTTGGCCGCCATTGCAGTCGGCGGACGGTTTCGTCGTCTAGAGATCTACCCGAATCTCGGTGGACAAGCGGTCTCCACCGGTGTGTACGGCGTTGGTCGGGCCATCGTTTCCGCCGGAGGACTGTTGGGGCCCGCTTTAGCGGGCGGTGCGATCATCGTGTCCGGGTCGAGACAACAGACCGCCCAATGGATACTGGCCTTCGTGGCCGTCGCCGTCTTCGTATCTCTGGTGGCCTTCGTCAGGAACCTCTACGGCTGGATCTCGCTTGGCGCTATCGCCCTGGCCCTGGTTCCGGTGGCTCTCTACGCCCCGGTCGAGGCCAGGATCTTCCTAGCGCAGTTGATCGGCATCCAATTCTGCCTGGCCTGCTGGGGCAGCCTCGACTACATGTTCACGAAGAACTTCTACCGGGACGGCCGAGTGCTCAACTCCGACACCGAAGAAATCGCCCGAGTCCTACTGCTCCCCTATTGGTTCTGGGGCGGGCTGATTGCGCTGCTGTCTCTGGGCGTAGTGGTCGGATCGTTCTACCTCGCATGGGTACTGCCAACTGCGGCTTGAGCAGCCACATCAGAGCGATGGGGAACAGGCGGAATCAAGCTTGTGCAGGCTCTTCCCGCCGACCGTCAGGGTGCACGGCGAAGCGACCCGCCAGTCGTGGGTGGACCGGATCGTCGCGGTCCCAGGGCCAGCCTCCAAATTGGGTCGACTGATAGTCGAGGACCGCTTTCTCCAATCCGGCCCGGTCATTCATGACAAATGGCCCGTATTGGGCCACAGGTTCGGCGATCGGACGACCTTGCAACAACATCATCGAGACGCCGCTGTCGCCTGCTACCAGGGACTGAGACGACGTCGAGATTTCGCATCCGTGCCCGGCAGACAACTCGTTAGTGGCGTCAGCGCCGTCGGCGGTGACCGCTACGTCAGACCCGGCGTACGCGTAGAGAGTCCGTTCCACACCTTGTGCCGCCGCCGGAAGTGTCCATCGAGCACCTGGCGCCATTTCGATGTGCCAGATGGCGACGTCGGCGGTGTCCCTGGCGGCCCACGAGTCCGGAGGCGGAGCGGACGGGGCGACTCCGCTGTAGGAACCAGCGATCGTGGTGACGACAGTGGCAACGCCGTTCTCGTCGGTTTCGGTGTGAGTCGGCGTTGACTCCGACCACATCATGGTGAAGTACGGCTCGACCATCTTGTTGACCGCCGGAAGGTTCAGCCAGATTTGAAACAACTCAAGCGGGTTACCGGTACTGCTGTTCAACAGCGGAAACATTTCTGAGTGAACAATGCCTGCTCCAGCGGTCATCCACTGCGTGTCACCCGGGCCGAATCTCGCTGTTGCCCCCAACGAGTCGGAGTGATCGATCGCTCCCACTCGCAGGTGGGTCACGGTTTCAAACCCTCGATGGGGATGTTGCGGGAAACCGGGCACACCCGAGCCGTGATACATGTTCCATCCGTCGACACCGGCGAAGTCGTTGCCGATGTTCCGCCCGGCCAACGAAGCAACCGGCGTCAATTCCTCGGAGCCGGCCGGGTAGGCATCGCGGTGGTGAGCAACGAACAAAAAAGGGTCTTTGGTCGGCCATTGATCACCAATGGCAAAGGGCGTCCACATGCGACCAAGGATACGACCGCTGCAGAGGACCGCAGCCCGTCTCGGTCGCCATCAGCGGGGATACGACGAGACTAGGTTCTAGCGCGACGCTCGCCGGAGATCGCCACTCCTGCCGCCAACAACATGACGCTCATACTCAGCAACGTCCACGAGACCCAAGTGGACAGCTGACTGGCTCCGACGAAGGCGGCCAAGACAGCCAAAGAGAGCGCCACACTGACGCCAAGAGCGCTTTCCTCAAAGCGAGCCATGACGACGGCAAAAAGGGCAACGCTGATCAACAGACTGGACAGCACCCAATCGGTTGGATCGCCCGAAGCCAGCAACCCGGCCCCGACGATCGCTCCAAGCAAAAGGCCCGAGTAGAGGCTTCCGTCCGTCGACATCGGGCCTACTCGCCGTACCACCTGCACCATGGCCGCCACGCTGAGTACAGCGCCTACTCCAAGGGTGAAAAGCAGACCGGTCGCATCACCAACGAAGTAGCGAACGGCGACAAACAGGCCAAGCAGCCCGAACAACATCAGCCCGGCGCTGTGGAAGCGAGCTCTAAGTGGCGACGTCGCGGCACCTTGCGGTGAACCTTCGAGCGGCGCCGAGCTATCTGAAGTGAGGTTGGTGTTCGTTGAAGCCATCGTTTACGCAACCGCTAGCGAACGCGGCACAAAGCCAATGAATGGCTACGGCGATTGCGGCGGCATCCTGACAATACATCCCAGCCGTGGGCGACTGGCGGACCTTGGTTACGACGCCCCAACCGGCTAGTGGCAGCGGACGGCCTCCGCGCTCAACCGCTGATAGCCAACAGCGTCTCGGCGGCCAGTTGTAGTGAATCCGGACAGACCGATCTCCCGGTCGCCCAGTCAGCTAGCTCACCGATGGGGACCTCATCGACGGCCACGACCTCGCCGTCCGCGCAGACAACGTCGGCCTGGCTGCGGGCCAGATAGACGCGGCCGAACGAGTGGTTTTTGTCGTCTTCGTACTCTCCCTCGCCGAGGAGTACAAGGTTGGCGTCGATGCCGGCCTCTTCCCGCAATTCTCTTCGAGCTGAATCGCGCCACCCCTCCCCCTGGCCACAAACCCCACCGAAAGCAATGTCCCAATACCCGGGATAGACATCCTTCCAATCAGCTCGCCGATGCACGATGATCCGATCGGACGGCTGCAGGTCCAAGTCGGCCGCTGAGTCGAGGCTCGAAAGCTCCGGACCACGAACCACGAATACATAGGTTGCACGGTGTCGCAGCCGATTCGATCTCATCTCGCGCCGCGTGGCTGTGCCGACCACCC
>CALJMD010000276.1 GCA_937981915.1 uncultured Acidimicrobiales bacterium | reverse complement strand
GAGGCGAGGTCGGCGCTGGACTGGGTGTACTTCGTGGCCATCACGACAACGTTTTCGGCGCCAACGGCAACACCCTTGTTGTCCACATGCAGCTTGCCGTTCTGGGTTCGCCGCCACTGCTGTTGCGACTTGTTCCACGTCCACGAGACTGAGGCTCGCCCGAACTCAATGTCGATTCCGGCGGTGTTACGGCCACTGGAGGCCGGCAGACCGGTCTTCAACATCGTCGGTGGAGCACCGGCCCCTGACGGGCTGCGAGCCCACAGCTTCTCCGTGGTCGCCATCATGTTGTTGGGCGCCGAACGGGAAGACAGACGCCAGTACGCCTCGGGAGCGCGCAAGGCGTTCACGCTGACAACGCCAACATTCTGGAGCTGACTGAGCACAGCGGCATTCGCCCCCGACGCTGCCAGCAATGGTCGGCGGAACGGCTCCAATACGTCAAAGTCCGACGTTCGAATCGACCGGACCGGACCAACGGTCGACGGCTGTTGGCTGTGGAACACTCCGATCAGGCGAGTCAGGTTGCCTTCGACTTTCACCTCATAGACGATGTCGGTCTGGTTCAATCCGTACTGGGGTCGACCGGCGGCCACGTTGTCGATCTTGACCGCCAGCGCGGGACGTTGCTCGACCTTGCGGGTCCATTGGCCGGTCAGCGGATGCTTCTGGGTGAAGTTGCGGGCCAGGCGTTGCTGGTAGGCGGCAGAGTTCATCACCCGACGAATCAATTCAGTGTCGGATAACCCGCTCCATAGCGTTCGCCAATTCTCGACTTCATCGCCGGTGGCCTGACGGCGAAGCATGGTGGCGGTCAACAGCGACATGCGAGCCGACACCGAGGTCTTGGTGACATTCTCCGACGCTTCAGAGAAGTTCACGATCATCTTGCCCCGAGGGGTTCCTCGCTGCAGCAGACCCTCCCAGTAGGCCAATCCGCTGTCCAACGGAGCCCGTCCCAGAATGTTGCGATAGATCTGGTCGACAAACTGTCGGTTGGACAGCTGGCCGTATCGGTTCTGAAACTCCGGCGACTTGGCGAACACGGTGGCGATCTCTTCAAGCGAGTTCCCGGTTCGGGCCTCGTTGACCCAGTAGGCCACGCCTTCTTGTTTTGGTGGGCGTAGGAACGTTGCCCGGTACAGGCGGACGACGGGAACAAACGGCCCACCGACGTCGGTCGACTCCAACAGCGAATCGAACACGACCTGAGGCGGGGTGCCGGAAGACAGTTTCGACCCCCACTTTTCCCGCTCGGCCTTTGTCGACACCCGGCCGGTGACGTCCCGAATGAACATGTCGGCCAAGTCATCGGGGGCGATCTCAGCCGTTGTCAGACGGGGCGGCGAATCGACCGCGGCGGCCGGTGCTATACCAGCGGCAAGGCTGGTGATCAGCAATGCGGCAACAGCAAGTAGAGCGGACAATGATTTCCGGGCAACGGGAAAACGGCGCATTCAACCCTCGTCGGCGTATCGGGTGGATGCTTGAGTGTAGAGGGCGGTTCCTGGGTCCCCGCCCCAGTCGAACTCACTAGCATGGTCGGATGGAGTTGCTGGCGATCATCTTGGGCCTCGCGGCGTGTTTGAGCGTTACCGCCGACATGCTCAACACGCTGGTGGCCACCAACACGAACACGGGCCGATTCTGGCTGACGTCGATTCTGTACCGGCGAACCTGGCGAATCCTTCGGGTCATTACAAACCTGCTGCCAGACGATCACCCCGATGCCGAAGACGAACGGCACCGAGGTCACAACCATCGCGAGCGGCTCCTCGGCTTCTTCGCTCCGGTATCGGTCATCCTCCTGTTGTCGGCTTGGGTGGTGCAACAGGTGGTCGGTTTCGGTCTCATCTGGTGGGGGATGGGAGGCGTCGACGGAGCCGATTCGCTGTTCGAGTCGATCTACTTCTCCGGGGTGGTGTACTTCACCCTCGGGTTCGGTGAAATCGTTCCGGCGGCCTCAGTCCCTCGAATAGGGGCGCTGCTCGAAGCGTTCTCCGGGGTGCTCACCACCGCCCTGGTCATCGGCTACTTGCCTGCGCTGTACTCGGCGTTCAGCGAACGCGAACGAAAACTGATGACGCTCGACGACGGCTCCGAAGAACGAATCACCCCGGTGTCGCTGCTGCTCTCCCGATCCCCGAACGCTGAAGTCGACGAAGTCATCACCTTCTTCGAAGGGTGGGAGGAGTGGGTGGCCTCGGTCATCGAAACTCACACCACGTTCTCCATGCTGCGAATGTTCCGCTCGAAACATCCAGGCCAACATTGGATCACGGCCGCCGGGCTGATCGCTGACGCCGCCCTGCAATGCCAGATCATCGTCGGACTGGAAAACCGGGCCCCCTACTGGACGTTGCGTCGCATCATCACGCTGTTCAACGAACTAACTGACGGCGTCGACCTGAGCGAATACCGGGCAAGGCTTGATGAGAACTACGACATCGACAGTGACGCCGAGAACAACGAACTATTTGTATCGCTGCACCGTCAACTCACCGACCACGGCTTCGAGGTGCTCCCCCTCCAAGAGGCCCGGGTAGAAACACTTCAGCTCCGCCGGCTGTACGACGCCCAAATGGAGTATCTCATCGACGTCATGCAAGCGCCCCGCGGGTTCTGGGGCCACAAGATCGGGCTGCCTATCTCGACGCGAGCCAGTTCGCTAAGCACCGTGAGCTGACCGACGTCAACCTCCGGTCGAAGGGTCTTTCGGCCAGTTGTGTTTGGGGTAGCGGCCCGCCATGTCTTTGCGAACCTCGGCCCACGACCCAGCCCAGAATCCGGCCAGATCAGTCGTCACCTGAATTGGACGTTGGGCGGGCGACAACAGTTCGACCACCACCGGCTCACCGGCAATCAACGGGGTCACGGTCATGCCGTAGAAATCCTGGGCCCGGGCGGAAAGCGTCGGCGAGTCCCGCTCGTAGTCCACCTTCGCTGACCGTCCCGACGGCAGCTCGATCTCCGTTGGCGCCAAGCGGTCCACTTCAGCCCGGAGCGAATAGTCGAGAGTGCGTTCCACCATCCGGTTCGGGTCGAAACCGTTCAACTCGTCGATGCTGGTCACCGCCAGCAACGTGGGCGCCAACCAGGTGTCCATCTCGGCCAGCAGAGCGCGGTCGCTCCAATCGGGCCACGGGTCGCCAAGCCGGGAATGCAACAGTTGCACCCGGTGGCGGAGGCTTCCGGCCCCTCCACCCCAGACCAACAACTCCGGTTTGCGGCGAATGGCTTCGGTCAATACAGCCGCTGTCTCGTCGCCGGGCTCGGCTCGACGCCGTGCCTCGGCTAGGACGACACCACCGATGCGGGATTGTCGTCGCTCCATCACCCGGCCGTTGTCCAACTCGACGGTCACCTGGGTTTCGATGGCGTCGGCGAATCGGTCGAACACATCAACCTCGTCCAACGCCCCGGCTAGACGAATGCGGGAATCCTTGCGCCTGCCGTCAAGATCGGCGGCGATCACGAACCGTTCGGTCGACAGTGAATCGCGTTCCGCCATCCAGGCCGTGGTCCTCGTTCGCAACTGGTATCGGCCCCGACTGCCGCGGGCGATGGCCAACCGATCAGGGAATGCCAAGGCCAACATGCGCCCAATCGCCGATTCCACCACCGACGGAGGGATGTCGTCAGCTGAGCCGCCGACCCCGACGCGGCGCATCAGATCGCGGGCGTTGCGGGCGACCCGGTCCACGCTGCGCCGGTTCACCTGTCGAGCCACCGGGCCTTCGACAGAACCGGGGTCGATGACCAGGTTGACGCGAACGGCCAGATCAACCGGAGCATCGCGGCCCATTCCGGCTAATAGGTCACGGTCGTCCAAAAGGGCCGTCAGTAGACAAGCCAGGCGTTGCTCGTGGTCATTGTCCGCTTCAAGAATCATGCGAGCCAGTCGCGGATGGCTGGGCACCGACGTCATGCGTCGGCCAAGGTCGGTAAGGTCGCCGGCCTCGTTCAAGGCGCCCAGATCAGCCAAAAGCTCTTCCGCTTCATCCCAGATCTTGTCCGGTGGCGGATCAAGAAAGAACAGCGATTCCGGGGAGCGCACACCCCAGGCCCGCAACTCCAGCACCAGCCCGGCCAGGTCAACCTCGGTGATCTCCGGCGGGGTTTGCGGCTTGCGGGCTGCCTGTTCGATCTTCGACCACGCCCGGTAGGCCACCCCTTCCTCGGTACGCCCCGCTCGACCGGCTCGCTGGTCGGCCGACGCCTGAGAGATCGACACGGTCTGCAGTCGGGTCATGCCGGTGCGAGTGTCGAATCGGGGGGTTCTGGTCAGGCCGGAGTCGACCACCACCCGAACACCCTCCACCGTCAAGCTCGTTTCAGCGATATCGGTTGACAACACTACTTTGCGCCGCATCGACGGGGTCAACGCCGTGGCTTGATCGTCCAGCGAAAGGCTGCCGTGCAACCGATGAATCTCAGCCAACACGCCGTCATCGGTCAGCTGCCGCTCGGTTCGCACGATCTCACCCATGCCGGGAAGGAACACCAGCACGTCACCGATTTCCTCATCGAGAGCGCGGTGAATTAGCCGACAAACGCGGGGAACGGGATCCGATGAGTGAGGGCGCCCACGCTGTGCCGAACGACGCTTGGAACCGGCCTTGGCTTTGCTGACCGAACCGGCGTAGCGAACATTGATGGGATGCTGCCGTGAGTCCGAGGTAATCACCGGCGGGCGCACCGTCAGATGTGACTCCAACGCGTCAGCGATGGCATCGGCATCGATAGTGGCCGACATCAACAACAGTCGCAGATCACCCCGCAACGACTGTTTCACATCCAACGTCAAGGCCAAACCCAGATCGGTTTGCAGGTTCCGCTCGTGGAACTCATCGAAGATGATCAACCCGATCCCGGCCAGCTCCGGGTCGTTCTGTAAGCGTCGAGTCAGGATCCCCTCGGTCACCACCTC
>CALJMD010000275.1 GCA_937981915.1 uncultured Acidimicrobiales bacterium | reverse complement strand
TCGTCTCCTTCTCTTGCCACCGATTTGAGCGGATTGCCTCCTGCGTACATCAACGTCGGCCAATTCGACTTGTTCTTGGATGAGGACGTCGCCTACGCCAGGGCGCTGCTCGGCTCCGGGGTGTCCGCTGAGTTACACGTGTACCCGGGTGCCTTCCACGGTTCGCAGAGCTTCCTGGCCGACCATCCGCTGTCTCAGCGTTGGCAAGCTGATGAGGAAGCATTCATCAAGGCGATTCTCGGTACCTGACCTATTGGCTGGTCGGTACAAAAACGAACTGTTTCAGGACGGCACTTGGACCTGACCCTCGACGGTAGAGGAGCTCCGTCCGGCGGTCGTACAGAACGATGCTTCCGCCGACGGGCAATGCCATCCATCGTCCGTCCGGTGACAGTGCGCCGACGCTGCGCCCGAGCGGCCCTAGGCCGAACTCCAATGAGAGCGGGTCGAGCGCGGTGAGGCGTCTGCCGTTTTCAACGTCGTAATAGCCGGAGCCGGTGCTTTCCGGTCCGGTAATGGCGACCACGGTGGCACCGGCGTCGAGTTCCTCCATCGCCATTAATGCTCGTTCGGTGCCGGCTCCGTCAGGCCGCTGGGTGGCAGTGTTGATTTCGCCCGAGGTTGGCAGGGGGCGTTCAACTTCGTTCCCGGTGGCCCGGTCGACCCAGAAGACTCGACAGTCTCCCGGTGTCGGGCAGTCTCTGGCGACGCTGTAGTTGACACCGAGTAGCAGGGCTTGACCGTCTGCGATCTTCCGATAGCTGTTCCCAGCTGCTTCAAAAACACCTCCGCCGTCGAGGGCGGCCAGACCGTTGCGGGTTCGATGCGGCGTTTGCGGTCGTGGGTCGACGGCGATCGATGTCGCCGCAAACCGCCCGGTGGAGACATCGATTTCGAAGAGCTGGGTCGCTACTCTGCCGGTGCCGGGTTCCGGGCGGACAAACTCCGCCAGCAGTGTTTGAGGCGGGCGAACGGCGGCGGCCAGAAGGTTCGCTACTCCCACGGCGCGGTCGGTGGCCGCCACCTCCGGTACCGCGAACACGGTCCGGCCATCGCCTCCGAGGTTGTCGGTCGGTAGTGCAACGAATCCCCGTTCGGGGTCGAAGGCGATCAGTTCGTCTCCCAGGAGGCCAATTGGGTCGACAACAATCCGGTGGCGAGTCATTTCACCGGTGTCGAGGTCGATGTCAAATAGCTGACTGTCGCTGCTGACCACCAGCCGGTAGCCGACGTTCTCGTCGGCCAGGAGCGGCCCGACCACCGACAGGTCAACGAACACGTCGGAGGTGAACTCACCGTCGAAAAACTCTGTGGCCTCATTCCTGTCGGGGTTTCTGTCGGGTGACCGAGCGATTGCCACACCGCCTGATTGCTGGGTTGATGAGCTTCCGGCTACGGGGCCAGCTTGCGGTGCCTCTGGGCGGATGGGGACGTCTTTGGGTTGTTGGTGGTTTCCCCAGATCAGCAGCCCGGCCAGAAGGCTCGTTGCCAACACTGCGACCGTTCGTAGGTGACTGCCACCGGAAGATTCTTCGGACTGGGGCGATGTGGAGCGCCTGGTGTCGGGCTGCCCGCTGTCTTGATTACCGGCGCTGGGGGACAGGAACAGGTCGATTGACTGTGGCTCGTCGGTGGTCGGAAGTCCGCACCGGGCGCAGAACCGAGCGTTGGCAGGCAACGCGGCGCTACATGCAGGGCAGGCGTCCATGTCGGCAGCTTAGTTGGACCCTCTTGGCTACTAGGCATTGTGATCACCGGCCGGTAGGCCGCCCGGCTTGTAAACACAGAACAGTTCTATTCACCGTTTAGTTCTCAACAGTGTTAGCTATTTAATTTAGTTGACTACTTAAGGTAGCTATGTAATAATCTACCTATGGTACTTAGCCCAGAAGGCCACCATGCCCAGATCATGCGGGGGGTACTCGACATGTGCGTACTGGCCTGCCTCGTCGACGAACCGTCCTACGGTTACGAGTTGATGCAGCGCCTAGAGGCTGCCGGCCTGCCCGCCGGCAGCGAGGCAAGCATCTATCTGCTGCTTAAGCGTCTGAAGAAGAACGAGTTGGCGGTCGCCGAACTGGTCGATTCCGACAGTGGCCCGGCCCGCAAGGTCTATCACGCCACCGATCTCGGCCGTCAGGTCTTGACCGAGTGGATCGAGGACTACCAGCAGGTGGCCCTCGGCGTCGAAAAGGTACTGAGCCAACTCAAGTGAGAGCACTGACCGAGATTTAGGGGGAGGACCCTATGGACTGGATTTACCTGGCATCTGCCATATTTGGAGGATCATTCTTGATTCCGATGGTGCTTGGCGGACTGGCAACCGACACCGAGTTTGGTGCTGACGCCGATTTCGACGTTGATACCGACTTCGAGATAGACGCCGATTTCGATACCGACTTCGAGATTGACGCTGATCTATCGGACGCCGCCAGCGGCCACCACCTGCCCGACAGTATCGGTCAGGGTTTCAGCGCCGCCGACGCCATCGTCGGCAGCCTGTTGTCGTTCCGGTCAGTTGTGTTCTTTGCTGCATTCTTCGGCCTCACCGGCCTGCTGCTCGGTGCACTCGGCTACGGCTTCTTGCTAACGCTTGTTACCGCTGCTGTTCTCGGAGCGGTAGCGGCGGTCGCCAATTCGGCCGTCTTCGGACTTCTGAAAGCCAGCGAGTCGAGCTCGCAGGTGACCGACCGGAGCTTGCTTGGTCGGCGGGGTGTCGTGACCGTCCCGATCGCCAATGGTCAGCGTGGACGGGTCCGAATCGACCTTGGCGGTCAACCCCAATATGTGAGCGCTGCTGCGCTGTCCGACGGCGACACGTTTGACGCCGGGCACCCGGTGACGGTCGTCCAGCTCGAAGACAGCGTTGCGCTTGTCGT
>CALJMD010000274.1 GCA_937981915.1 uncultured Acidimicrobiales bacterium | reverse complement strand
CTACGGATTGATCCACGATTCCTGTTCCCGGACAAACACGGTGTGCGGTGGCACCGTCAATTCGACGCCTGGCTGAGCGGCGGTCCGGTTGATCAGCCACCCCCATCGGAGCCGATGTGGGCCTGGCCCGGCCCCGATGATGCCGACTACCAGCAGTTATTCGCCACCCACCGCCCCGATCAGGGATGACGGGGCAATGACCAGGCCTGGCGGCGGCTACCCGTTGGCAGTCAGGGCCCGGTCAACCAACTCCATTGGGTGAATCGTGGCCACGTCAGCTTGGGCCAAATGCATGGAACATCCGGGGTTGGCGCTGGCCACTACATCAGGAGCGGCCAGGTCGATGGCCTCCACTTTTCGATCGCGAATTTGGCCGGCCAGTTCAGGCTGGAGCACCGAGTACGCCCCTCCGGCCCCGCAGCACAAACCGTCGTCGTTCAACTCCACCAGCTCACGAACAAAGGGTTTCAACACCACCCGGGTGGCTTCATGCACCCGCTGGACATGCCGTAAATGGCATGGGTCCTGCACCGCTACACGCAGATCAACCGGGGCGCCACCGGAGGACTCGAACACCGCTTCCAACTTGTCGACGTGATCGGCCAGGAACTCGCTGGCGTCGAATACCCGTCGAGCGAATGCCGCCGCCTCCTCGGTCCCTAGGAGATGGCCATAGTCTTTCATGGCCGCCCCGCACCCAGCCGAATTCACAACAATGGGGGCTTCGGCGTACTGGCCCTGACTGAGCGAAGCCATCATGGCCTCGGCCAACGAGCGGGCATCGCCGGTCATCCCGGCGTGGGTTTGCAGCGCTCCGCAGCACGGGGCCAAATCGCTGGTTGGTGTGACGCCGAAGCCGGCCGCTTCGAGCACCCGTTGGGTGGCCCGGTGCACGTCGCGCTGCCAGGCGTCCATCACGCACCCGGTGAACATCAACACGTCGGTGCCGGACGCTTCCAACGGCTCTTGTCGAACCGGAAGGTCGGTCGGTAAACCGAGTCGTTTCGGCACCAGGCCGGTCTTGGCTGCGACCGCTAACGCCGCGGACCCAGCCTGCAGTAGCCGGGGGTTGGCCAGCGGCTTCAGTGCCAGTTGCTGCCACTTCGGGGTCATCTTGCCGGCGTCCACCAACGTCTCGCGGGTTTGTTCCATGAGGTGGCCGTAGGGCACGCTGCTAGGGCACGCCGGTTCGCAGCCGCGGCATTGCACGCAGGTGGCGAAAGCGTCGACCACCTCGGCGGTGACCGGGGCGTCGTTGTAGTGCACTTCACGCATCAGTTGGATGCGGCCCCGAGGGGACATTGTCTCGTCGCCCGTCACCCGGAACGTGGGGCAGTGGGGAAGGCACAGGCCGCACTGCACACAACTGTTGAGATCGTCGTCGTCGAGTTTCAGGTCCACTAGAGGCCTCCGCCTGGTGCCCGTCCGGGGTTGAGTCGGTTGGCTGGATCGAACTGTTCTTTAACCCGATCGGTCAGCGCCTGCACGCCGGACTCGAGAGGAAGTCGGCGTTGTGGTTGTGATGCCCAGACAGTGCCAACACCAACTGAAGCCAACCACGGCCCGTCCCCGTACTGGGTGGTGTCGGCGACCCCGGTAGGTTTCAGCGACCAACGGTGCGGCGGGAACTGCGGCGGACCGTCGGTTTCGGTGAATGAGCCGATTGCTCCAAGCCGGTGCTGGTCGGCGTCAACACCGGGTTGATGGCCTTCGAGTTGCACCCAGGTGCATTCACCGTCCCAGAAGACAGCGCCCGGTTTGAGGACGGTGTCGACCACGGCGAACGGGTCGACGTCATCGGACACCAACCATCGGGTGACGGCCGGAATGGGGTTGGTGCGCAGGATGAACTCGGACAGACAACCGAGCGTTCCCAGCGCGCCAACCATCAAGCGGGGAATGTCGAACCCGGTCACGTTCTTGACAGTCGGGCCACCGCCGGTGATGGTTCGACCCTGGTCGGACACGTAGCGGACTTGCAGCACGGCTTCACGCACCCGTCCTCGCCCCAGGACAAAGGCACTGTTTTCGCCCACGGCTACTGCGCCACCGACAGTGCCGCCACGCTCTGGCAGACCGGTTCGTTGTCTCTTTTCAGCGAGAGCTTCGTGTAGGTCGGCCACGGTGGTTCCGGCCCGAACCTTGACCGTCATTTCGTCGGGAACGTAGTCGACAATGCCGGTTGGTGCGGTGACGATGCGGGCTGCCGGAACCGGCGCTCCGCCAACGTCCCAGCGGGTGCGGAGCCCGGCGACGGCTACCGGGCCTGAATCTCGTTCGCCCACTTCTTCGGCGAACGACAGCAGCGCCGGATCGTTTACTTCGAGAACCCTTGCGCCTGAGCTCATACCCACACCTCGCTGGACACCCGTTTGAGTGCGGCGATGTCGGCGCAGCTGTGACCGGTGGGGATGACTTTGCCCGGGTTGGTTCGACAGCCCGGATCGAACGACTGCCGCAATCGGTTCTGATGTTCCAGGTCGTCGTCAGTGAAGAACTCGTCCATAAACTTCTGTTTCTCTAGGCCGATGCCGTGTTCGCCTGATAGCACTCCGCCGGCGTCCAGGCAGACCCGCAGGATCTCGGCTCCGGCTTGATGCACCCGATCCAGCACTCCTTCTTTGCGGGCGTCGAAGGCCAGGAGAGGGTGGAGGTTGCCGTCGCCGGCATGAAACACGTTGACCACTATCAGGTCGTGACGCTCGGCGATCTCATACACCTTTTCCAACACGTCGGCCAACGCCGAGCGGGGCACCACGGTGTCGTGCAGGTAATAGTCGGGGGCGATTTGTGCCACCGCCCCGAACGCCGTCTTGCGTCCCTTCCACAGCGCGGCCCGTTCGGTTTCGTCGGCGGCGACCCGTATCTCCAGTGCACCGTGCTCCCGGCCGATTTGAGCGATGCGATCGGCATCCACTTCGATGGACTCGGCCAGGCCGTCGACCTCGGCCAACAGCACTGCTCCGGCATCGGTGGGGTAACCGGCGTGAACGTAGTTCTCGACCGCCTGGGTGATGCGCTGGTCCATCACTTCGAGAGCGGCGGGCACAATGCCGTCGGCGATGATCGAGCTGACGGTGGATGCGGCTTCACGAATAGAGGCGAACGAG
>CALJMD010000273.1 GCA_937981915.1 uncultured Acidimicrobiales bacterium | reverse complement strand
GCGACGTCGGCTCGATCCAGGAAGGTGACGACGTTAAGCTCACCCCACGGCAATGCCGGTGTGCAGCAGTCACCGGCAGACTCGGCCGTTCGAAACTCCACTTTGGGTAGGGCGAACGCCGCTGACAGGTCGTTCACGCGTTGGCCGTCGTCGGACCACAACTCGGCCTCGACCGAGCCGAACGCTTGTGACAGCGCGGCAGCCTCATCGGCCGAGCCGGACCACAGCAAGTCGAGGTCGCCGGTCAGTTCCACCGAGCCGTGCAAGATGCCGGCCACCTGGCCAATGATGACCGCCCTGGCACCGGCGGCATCAAGCGCTCGTAGCAACGGCAGCGGGTTAAACCCGATGGCGTCGTCGGAGGCAATGGTTCCCTCCACATCGTCGGCGTCGTCGTGACCACGCCCGGGCCGCTCGCGGCCTCGGGTCAGGTCGGCGGTTCGCGCCATGGCGTTCAGCAGTCGGGTTTCCGGCGTGGGCGTCATCGTTCAGGTGTCAGCACTTAGGTGTCATCGCTCGGGGATGTCGGCGAGCTTGCCCCGGGGTATGGTCGCCGCCTGATCGTACAACGGCAAGGTGGCCGTTGACCCGGCGTGTGTCTGGTCATCCACGCAATCAACGTCGACCACCAAACCGGCATCAACTCCCGGCTGGTCGGTTCGGATGATGCCGACACCACAGCGGAGATACGGCGAAACAGCACCGGCAGTGACCACACCAATCCGCTTGCCGTCCACCAACAGCTGGCCGCCGATCACCGGCTCGGCCTCACACGTCACCCCGATGATCCGCGAACCGCGGGAGGCACCGACGAGGGCGTCGCGTCCGATGAAGTCGCCGGATTCGAGGTCGGTAAAGCGTTCGAACCCGGCGTCGAACGGCGTCATGGTGTGGTCGAAGTCGGAGTTGGCGTTGAGAATTCCGGCCTCGATTCGGCGTATGTGCATGCTGTCCAAACCGATCATCTCCAGACCGAACGGTTCACCGGCGGAGGCGACAGCGTCCCAGATGGCGTCAGGATCGTGGTCGGGTTCGGTGTAGAACTCCCAGCCCAACTCGTTGGTGTAGCCGGTCCGGCTGATGACAACGTCGTTGCCACCGAGGTTGACGGTGGCGATGCCAAAGTAGCCGAACGGGTCCGGCAGCCGCCCGGCGGCCGCTTCCAACACCCGCATCGAGTCCGGCCCTTGCACCTGCGACACGTACACCTGGGGGTCGAACACGTCGACGTCCATGCCAACGGCGTGAGCTCGGGCCCAGCTGTAGAAGTCGCCGTCGGCCTGGGCATACCAGAACCGGTCGGGGCCCAGCCGGAGCAGCACACCGTCGACGATCAGTCCGCCGTCGTGGTAGCAGGCCACCCCGTACCCGCAGCGACCCGGTCGCAGTTTGGTGATGTCTTTGATGAACAGCAGGTCCAGCAGGCGCTCAGCGTCGGGGCCCCTGAACTCGATGGGGAACTCGCCGGTGTGTAGCACCCCGACCGAACGGCGCAGCTTCCAGTAGCCCTCGACGGTAGATGTTTCGTCGAACGTGCAGCACATGAACCGTCGGTTGTAGACCGTGTAGCGGGGTCCGAGCGGGGCCTCGATGTGGTGATACGGATGGCGGGACATGTTGAAGTCCCACCCCGATCCTTCGATGGTTGAGACAAGGTCTCGGGTGCGTCCGTCGCCCGATCCGAGCATACGTGTCCTCCTACGGTCAGAGCTGTTTGACGGCGACGATCTCACCGTCGACGATTTCTCCAGTGGGTTCAAAGCCGCGACCGGTGTACATCGGTGCCGGTGAGCCGGGTCCGTCCATCCACGACACCTCCACTTTGGTCGCCCCCTGTTGACGACACCAATCCTCGAACAGGTCGAGGGCGGCCGAGCCAACACCTCGACGTTGATGCATGCGATCAATCAGCAACCGCCACAGGTAAGGGTTGTCGTGCGCCTCGGTCATTTCAGCAGCCATGATGAAACCAACGATCTCACCGTCGGCTACGACCGCCCGGTACCACGGCACTACGGCTGCACCGTCTACAACCTCCGGGAACAGTGCGTCGCCGAAGCTATGGCCCATCGGCGCCACGAACCGCTCCTGTGACTTGTGGGTCACCAGCGCCCCGACCGCCCGCTGATTCTCAGTGGTTACCAGCACCAACTCCACCTGTTCGGGCCGGTGCCTGGGACGGTTACACCAGGCGTCCCAATCGGCCCGGGTCATGCCGTAGAACATGCCGTCCGAACACTCATCGCCCACCCAAAACGATTGCCTTGTCAACCCTTCAAAGGTCATACCGCACGCCTCAAGCACCCGAGCTGACGGCGGATTGTCCGGATGAAGTGAGGCTTCGATTCGGCTTACCCCGAAGTCTTCGAACAAGTACCGAACTAACGCCTGTGCCCCTTCGGTGGCGTAGCCGCGTCCCCAATAGTCGGGATGGAACGTGTAGCCGATCTCGGCGCTGCGACCACCCCACTTGATGCCGACGTACAGGTCACCCAGGATCCGCTCCGGCTCTGCCGCATCGACCACGGTGAGGTTCCAGCCTTCACCGTCAGCCGGGCCGTCCATGGCGGCCGCTGCGGCTGTTCGTTCCTCGGCCTGCTCACGGGTGTAGGGCAACTCCCAGTCCTGGTAGCGGGCAACTTCACGCAGACGACGCCGTTGGTAGGCCGCTTCGGCGTCACCGATTTCGGGTGCCCGGAGAATCAGTCGCTCGGAGCGAATCGAAGTAAAGGCCATACTCGACAACAGTAGTCAACCAGCGAAGATTTCGATCTGGAAATGGCGTTGGCAGGCCTGCCGACATGATCTACCCTTTACCGCGACAGCGTTGTCACGCCCACGCCTACGGGCGTGTTCAGTCCGACCAGCTCAAAGGTCACCCGTGCCACAACGGTGTCAAAGTCATCCGGTTGGATGACGTGAAACCTCAAGCCGCTGAAAGCGGTCTAATTCTTGTGGGCCACGTAACTTCTGCCCTTCCCGCCCGACCCCCGAAGGTTCATTCATCATGACTCGTCGAACCAAGATCGTTGCCACAATCGGTCCCGCCTCCGACTCACCTGAAATACTCAACCAGCTGATCGAAGCCGGTGTCGACGTGTTCCGCCTCGGCACCGCTCACGACCCGGTGGACAAGGTCGTGGAGCGAATCGAAACCATTCGCTCCGTGGCCGCCGGTCACACCCGCCCCATCGGTGTTCTCGTTGATCTCGCCGGCCCGAAGGTTCGAGCAGCTTTTGGTGAAGGCCCTGTCGAGTTGGTGGGTCAAACCACGGTCAAGATTCACTCCGGTGAAGAACAGTCGACCGACGCCGACATCTACGTGAACGTCGACGACATCGCCAAGAGTCTGGTCGAGGGCGATCGGCTGCACATGGGCGACGGTTCGGCCACTCTGGTGGTGACATCTGTCGGCAACGACTACGCGTCGGCCACCGTGGAACGAGGCGGCCTGATGCGAGGACGACCCGGCGTGCACGTGCCGTCCAGTCGCCTCACCGCCTCATCACCCACTCCCGAAGATCTCAAATACTTCGATGCCGTGGTAGCGGCCGACGTCGACTTCGTAGCAGTCTCGTTCGTGAAGCGTGGCCGTGACATGCGAGCGCTCGACAGCGAACGACCGCCAGACGGACCGATGTTGATCGCCAAGATCGAAACCCAGGCCGCCATCGACAATCTGGACTCGATCCTCGAGCACAGCGACGCCATCATGGTCGCCCGAGGCGACCTGGGCTTGGAAGTCTCGCTGCCGGGACTTCCGGCGCTACAGAAAAACATCATCACCGAGTCGGTGGCCGCCGGTCGACCGGTCATCACCGCCACCCAAATGTTGGAGTCGATGACCGACGCCCCACAGCCGACGCGGGCCGAAGTCACCGACGTGGCCAACGCCGTGTTCGACGGCACTTCAGCGGTAATGCTGTCGGGCGAAACCGCCGTGGGTCACGATCCGGTGCTGGTGGTCAAAACGATGGCTGAAATCCTCGAAGAGGCGGAACGAAACTTCGACTACGAAACCTGGTCGCTGCGGATGCGACGAATGGCTCCAAGGCCCGACGAAGAAGTGAACGACACCCGCAAGGTGGCGGCCGCTATGCGCGGCGCTGCCAGCCAAGCGGTGATGGCGCTGCAAAGCAGGGTTCTTGTGGCGGTCACCGGTACCGGCCGGACCGCCAGGGAGATCTCCCGCTTCCGACCCCGGGCCGACATTGTGGCCGTCACCCCCAGCGAGCGGGTAGCCCGTCAACTGTGTTTGAGCTGGGCGGTCGTGCCACTGGTCGGCAGCCTCGATGGCACCGGCACCAAGCGGGCAATGGCCATCTTGTCCCGCATTCGCGACGCCGGTCACTTGAAGCCAGGCGAGCTAGTGCCCATGGTGTTGGGCAACTCCAACAGCGCACTGCTCAGCAACGTGATGCGCATCGAGAACGTCCCGAATTAGCCACTCGGCGCAATAAAACTGATTGACATGCATCAATCATGTCAATCATACTGTGGGCATGAGCCCAGCTTCGGAACGCCCAACCAACCCGTTCAGCCAACGGCGCCTGGTCGCCGTTGCCGTCCTTCCCGCTCTGGTAGTGATCGCCGCGCTGGCTTACCTACTGATGGTGCAGGACCGTCTACCGGTCGACGTGGCCACCCATTGGGACGCCAGCGGACAGGCCGACGGCTTCACGTCACGAGCAACACTGCCGTGGATGATGGCCGGACTCACCGCAGCGGTCGGCGCCGCAACCGCGCTGCTGGCGCTGCGACCGCAAACGCCGGTCATGCTGCACCACGTCCTCATCGGTCTACCCATGGGGCTCGTCACCTTCATCGTGGCTCTTGTGCTTGCCACCACCATCGGACAGCTCGACGGTGGCAGCCAACAGACCATTCCTGTTTGGATTATTCCTGCTGCCATCGCCCTGTCAATCGCCGCCGGGGCTCTGGCCGCTCTCATCGGCGGACAGCCCGACGAGCCCCCAACCACGTTCGATCCGGCACCCGCTCACGCCGAACGCATTCCGCTAGCTCCCGGTGAAACCGCCGTCTGGGCCGGTCGCACGCCGGTGAGCTGGACCATCCTGGCCTTCATGGCGGCTGCCATGACACTCAACACGGTGGTGGCTGTGATCCTCGGCGCCTGGTGGCTGCCACTGCTGGCCTGCGTAGCCGCCGTGGTCGTGGTCGGCACCTCAAGCTTCGCTGTCACCACCGGCCCGGCCGGGGTTCGAGTGGCCGGGATCTTCGGATTCCCCAAGGTGCACGTTCC
>CALJMD010000272.1 GCA_937981915.1 uncultured Acidimicrobiales bacterium | reverse complement strand
GGCAAAGTAACCCCATTGTTCGTCCATGGTGCCGTCATCAATGATCGAGACCAGCGGCGACGCCACCTGCTCCCCTACCCGATCGGCGAAGACCGACGCGCCCTTGCGGACCAAGTCGGCTTCGAGGCCGTGCCCGCAGGCCTCGTGAAACAACACGCCGCCCGATCCCGGCCCGATGACGACCGGCATTGTTCCGGCCGGAGCCGGCTTGGCTTCCAGTTTCAACAAGGCGCGGTTAGCTGCTTTGCGAGCCAGATCCTCGACGTCGTAGCGGTCAAACAATTCGAATCCGACCGACAAACCGATGGTCTCGTAGCCGGTTTGCAGTCCGGTATCGCCCGATGCCACGCAATTGACGGAGAATCGGGTTCTGGCCTGGTCGTCGGTGGCATAGACACCGTCTGAGTTGGCGACCAGTATGCGACGTCGAGCGTCGCCATAGGTGGCGCTGACCTGGGTGACCGAGCCACCCGAGCCTGGCCCGGTAGCTCGAGCGGCTTCGTCGGCCTGCTGCAGCAGCTGGACCTTTACCGCCTTGTCGATGTCGGCTGGATCAATCGACATCGATGCCGAGTAAGAGCGACCGTCACGGTCGTTGGCCCCCTGAGCAATGGCACCGGTACCGGAACCGGCTCCCGCTGCCTCAGCTGCGGACTTGGCGGCGGCGGCGAGACCCTTCTCGGTCAAGTTCGACGTGTGGGCGAATCCGGTGGATTCGCCATTCACCACTCGAATTCCGACGCCCCGGTCGTGGTCTGACGACAGCGTCTCGATGCGTCCATCGTCCAGCACGGCCGCGCTCCGCCTGGTGTCTTCGGCAAACACTTCAGCAAAGTCTGCGCCTCGCCCCAGTGCCTGCTCCAATACACGTTCAACCACCGATCGCTCAAGTAGTGTCGAAGAGGGTTCTGGGGGTGCGGACATGGCCAAATTCTAGCGTCCCGTCGACTCACTGAAAGAACGGGGCCGTCCAGGTGATCCGCGCTACCGCCGGTCGATCATCGCCATGTGGCCAAACTCACAGGCCATGGTTCATCCGTCGCGCTTCACCAGCCGTAAAACAGGGCGCTACCGTAGATTGGTGGTCTCACAAATGTGAAGCCCCTAGTCGTACATTCCCGGCTGAACTCATCGGAGTAGCAATGGAAGAACAGACCGGCCTCCTGGCGTCGATCTCGACCCCGGCAGACCTAAAGGCACTCGGCCCCGATCAGCTGGAAGAGCTGTGCCAGGAAATCCGGGACTTCATCGTCGACAAGGTCAACCAGAGCAAGGCCGGGGGCCACCTGGGCTCCAACCTGGGAATCGTGGAGCTCACGGTTGCCATGCACCGTGTTCTCAACTCCCCTGACGACGTGATTTTGTTCGATACCGGCCATCAGGCCTACGTCCACAAGATGCTGACCGGTCGGAGCGGCGATTTCGACAGCCTGCGAGCGTCGGACGGTCTTTCCGGCTACCCCAGCCGCGAAGAGTCCCCCCACGACTGGATTGAAAATAGTCATGCCTCAACGGCACTGGCCTACGCCCATGGACTAGCCACGGCGGAGAAAACCCAGAACCCTGACTCGACTCGACGCATCGTCGCCGTTATCGGGGACGGTTCGATGACCGGAGGCATGGCGTTTGAGGGCCTCAACAATCTCGGTCACGCCAACTGCAACGTCACCGTCGTCTTGAACGACAACGGACGCTCGTACGCCCCAACTGTCTCGCTGCTCTCGGACAGCCTCATCAAGATCCGCTCAAACCCGGTCTACATGAGAAGACAGCGTCTCTTCGAAGAGTTCACCTCCGAACTTCCCGTCGTCGGACGGCTCTCCGAACGCGGAATCCGCGCCTGGAAGGCTGCCATTCGAGAAACCTTCGAGCCTCAGGCCTTCTTCGAACCCCTCGGCGTTCGCTACATGGGCCCCTTCGACGGACATGACATTGCCGAACTGGAAACGGCACTGGCCAATGCCGGCGACTTCCCCGGACCCGTCGTGGTGCACGTCCAGACCCGCAAAGGTCGAGGTTACGGGCCGGCCGAGAACGACCCGATCAAGAACATGCACGACATCGGTGCTGTGAAACCCGGTAGCTACACCGCCGCGTTCAGCGAGACAATGATCAAGCTGGCCGAAGAGAACCCGAACCTGGTTGCGATTACGGCGGCAATGCCCGACTCCACCGGCTTGTTGCCGTTCGGGGAACGATTCGGCGATCGCCTCATCGACGTCGGTATCGCCGAACAACACGCTGTGACCGCGGCGGCCGGAATGGCGATGGGCGGCCTCCGACCGGTGGTGGCCCTGTATTCGACGTTCCTCAGCCGAGCCTTCGACCAGATGAACTTGGACGTGGGTCTCCATCGTCAGCCAGTGGTTTTCTGCCTTGACCGAGCTGGCATCACCGGCGATGACGGGCCTTCCCACCACGGGATCCTCGACATGGTTTTGATGCGAAAGGTCGCTGGGATGACGATCTTCGCTCCGTCCTCCTACCAAGAACTTCAGCAGATGCTGACGGACGCCATGGACATCACCGGTGGACCTGTCGGAATACGCTGGCCGAAGACCCCGGCGCCTTCAGTTGGTCCGAGCGAGATCGGATTTGGCCTCAACGCCCGACATGTTCGCTCCGCCAAGGGCGACGACCATTCACCGTCGGTCTGCCTCATCGGTGTGGGAAAGATGTTGGACTCAGCAGTACAGGCGGCCGAGATCTTGGCCGACCAAGGTGTGTCGGCGAGCGTGTGGGACGCCAGGGTCGTGCAGCCGGTAGACCCAAAGATGGCGACCGAGGCCGCTCGACACGACCTCGTTGTCACCGTCGAGGACGGCCTGGCCGACGGTGGCGCCGGAACCGGCATCGTCAACGCCGTGAAGGCCCAAGCCGCCGCAGACGGTGGGGTGGAACCCCGTTTCCGAGTTCTCGGAATACCAACGACCTACATCCCCCAGGCCAAGCCCGATGTAATCCTGGCCGGCCTCGGCCTGGACGGTGCCGGTGTAGCAAAAACGGTCACGTCGGCGTTCGAGCAGCGCGCCTAGCCACTGACGGCGGCGCCAAAAAGCAGCCGCCACAATGATCTCGATGCTTTAGCTGTCACTGGCCGGGCAACCGCAATGGCTACGATCGGGGGCATGGTCTCCGAGCAGTCAATTTGGCGCGGCCACATGTACCCCCTTGGGGCGCATTGGGACGGCAACGGTACAAACTTCGCCGTCTACTCCGAACCGGCCGATCACGTAGAGGTCTGTCTGTTCGACGACGACGGTCGGGAAACCCGCCATCGCCTGCCGGAGGTGACCGCATTCGTCCACCACGGCTACCTCGACGGCATCGGCCCCGGTCAGCGATACGGGTTTCGAGTCCACGGTGAGTGGAACCCGGCTGCCGGCCTGTTGAGCAACCCACACAAGTTGCTGATGGATCCTTACGCCAAGTCGATCTCCGGTGATATCTCCTGGGGGCCCGACGTGTACGGGCACAACCAGGCCAAACCGACCGAAATCAGCGAGGTCGACAGTGCCGCGAGCATGCCGCGATCGGTCGTCATCGACCCGACGTTCGACTGGGGCGACGACGTAAAGCCCGGCACACCGCTGCACGGCACCGTCATCTACGAAACCCACGTCAAAGGCCTCACCTACACCCATCCTGATGTACCGCCCGAGATTCGAGGGACGTACGCGGCGATGGTGTCACCCCCCATTCTCGACCATCTGATTCAACTGGGCGTCACGGCGGTCGAGTTGCTTCCGGTCCACCAGTTCCTGTCCGAACATGCAACCGCCGAGCGCGGACTGACCAACTATTGGGGCTACAACACACTGGGCTTCTTTGCGCCCCACGGTGCCTATTCGTCGTCGGGGGACGGCGGCGAACAAGTTCGCGAGTTCAAGTCGATGGTCAAGGCCTTTCACGCCGAAGGCATCGAAGTCATCCTTGACGTCGTGTACAACCACACAGCCGAAGGCAACCATCTCGGCCCGACGCTGACGTTCAAAGGCTTCGACAACCCGGCGTACTATCGGCTCTCGCCCGACAACCCCCGCTATTACGTCGACTTCAGCGGCACCGGCAACAGTTTGAACATGCGCCATTCTCAAACGTTGCAGATGATGATGGACAGTCTTCGGTACTGGATTCTGGACATGCGGGTCGACGGCTTCCGATTCGACCTGGCCGCAGCGCTGGCCCGAGGTCTCCATGAAGTCGATCGGTTGTCATCGTTCTTCGACCTCATCCACCAGGACCCGGTCGTCAATCAGGTCAAATTGATCGCCGAGCCCTGGGACGTCGGCATGGGCGGCTACCAGGTCGGAAACTTCCCTCCACTGTGGTCGGAGTGGAACGGCAAATACCGAGATGACATGCGCGACTTCTGGCGCGGCTCCGACACCACCCGAGGAAAGTTCGCCACTCGACTCAGCGGAAGCTCTGACCTGTACGGCTGGTCTGGCAGGCGACCATCGGCCAGCATTAACTTCATCACTGCCCACGACGGCTACACCTTAAACGACCTCGTCTCCTACAACGACAAACACAACGAGGCCAACGGCGAGGAAAACCGCGACGGTGACTCCCACAACCGGTCATGGAACTCCGGTGTCGAAGGGGTGACCGACTCCGCCGACGTTCTCGACGTCCGCAACACCCGCCGACGGTCGATGATGACCACGCTCATGTTGTCGCAAGGCATTCCCATGCTGCTCGGCGGTGACGAGATCGGCAGAACAAAGGGTGGGAATAACAACACCTACTGTCAGGACAACGAGGTCTCTTGGTACGACTGGGCCAAGGTCGACGAGAGTTTCCTGGCGTTCACCCGTCGACTCATACGGCTACGACATCACCACCCGGTATTGCGGCGGCGCCGCTGGTTCGAAGGTCGGCCGATCTGGTCCAACACCATCGAAGACATCGAATGGTTCGGGCCCGACGGGGAACATATGACCGAACCGAAGTGGGCCGACCCGGGCGAGCTGCCGCTGGCCGTGTTCCTCAACGGCCAGGCCATCACTTCCAAGGGTTCGCGCGGTCAACGTATCGTGGACGACAGCTTCCTCGTGCTCTGCAACCCGACACCGAACGAGACGTCGTTTGTCGTCCCGGAGCACCTCGGAGGCGTTGAGTGGCTCGTCGAAGTTGACACCTCATCGGACCCGGCCCGAGGTAGCAAGGTGGAAACCTGCGACGAGTGGCATGTCCGACCCTGGGCAGTGGTTCTCCTCCGTCGTATCGACGACGACTGGTCAGCGGCCATCGACTCCGATCTCTCCCCCGAGGCAGAGGCCGATATCTAACACGGCCTGAATTCACAGCCTTATCCCTCTTGTTTCCCACAGGCGAAGTGGCGCACAATCAAAACGTCGAGCCAACTGTCAGGGATCGGCTGACGTACATCGAGTCACGAAAGGTCTGCAACCATGGCGTCTTTTGAGGTTGAACTCACCAACGACCGCACTTTGACGGTGCGGGCGGACGCCTACCAACCGGAAGGTCCGCTGACCACCTTCTTCACCGTGGACTCGTCGCGGGCCATCATTGACTCATGGGCCCAGCGGGTTGCCTCCTTCCGCACCGGTGACCTCATCGCCGTCCAACGGCACGACATCGAAGGTCCGCACCTCTAGGCCCAGCGTCCGCACGCTGCGCATCGTCGGCGAAAGACGCTCCGGAGCATCAAGAGCCGACGGGGCTCGACCGACAGGAACACTCCGACGGTTGGCGGCTCAATTGCCGTGAGCCCGATCGAACCGTGCGTATGAGGAGCCTTGGCCGGGATGAACCCAGTAGCAAATCCGATAACAGATCCAGCCCCCAGCCCATCAGCAGATGCGGGTGGAGCGACGACGATCGAGGTCGTCGAGACCGACACCGACGGCTTCATGGCAACACAGCCGTCTCCTGCTGACCTTGAACGGTTCTCAGCCGGGAACCACCACGCCATCCACCGTTTCATGGGAGCCCATGTCGAGCCCGACGGTTGTCTTTTCCGAGTGTGGGCCCCGAACGCCAAAGCGGTGTCGATCATCGGTGACTTCAACGGCTGGCAGTCCAACCGTCATCCGATGCGTTCGTCGGATTCCGGAGTCTGGACAGGCTGGGTACCGGGTGCCCAGATCGGTGACTGCTACAAATACGCCATCACGCCGGAGTTCGGTGATGCCATCGAAAAGGCCGACCCAATGGCATTCGCTACCGAAGAGCCACCCAGGACAGCCTCGAAAATCTGGGCCGGCGACTACCAGTGGACCGACGACGCCTGGATGGAGTCACGCCGCGAAAGAAACCGCCTAGACGGGCCGGTATCGATCTATGAGGTACACCTTGGATCGTGGCGATACGAGCCCGGAGGCTACCGGGCACTAGCCCACCAACTGGCCGACCATCTTGACGCCACCGGGTTCACCCATGTCGAACTCATGCCGGTGATGGAGCACCCGTTCTACGGGTCATGGGGCTATCAGATGCTCTCCTACTTTGCTCCGACCGCACGCTACGGGCGTCCCGAAGACCTGATGTACCTGGTGGACGTCCTCCATAAGCGGGGATACGGCGTCATCCTCGACTGGGTACCAAGTCACTTTCCCGTTGACAGTCACGGAATGGCCGCTTTCGACGGAACCCACCTGTACGAGCACGCCGATCCTCGACTGGGCTTTCATCCGGACTGGACCAGCGCCATCTTCAACTACGACCGACACGAGGTGCGAAGCTACCTCCTGTCGAGCGCCCATTACTGGGTTGAACGGTTCCACATCGACGGGCTACGAGTCGACGGGGTGGCCTCCATGTTGTATCGGAACTACTCCCGCCCTGATGGTGAGTGGATTCCCAACGACTACGGGGGTAAGGAGAATCTCGGCGCGGTGACACTGCTGCAAGAACTCAACCGCAGTCTGTACGGCGAGTTCGACGACATCATGGTCATGGCTGAGGAATCGACCGCATGGCCCGGCGTCACCACTCCCACCGACTTCGGCGGGCTGGGATTCGGCTACAAGTGGGACATGGGGTGGATGAACGACACGCTCGAGTACGTGTCCCACGACCCGGTTCACCGGGGCTGGCATCACGGCGAACTGACCTTCAGGATGGTGTACGCCAACGACGAGAACTACGTTCTTCCGCTGTCCCACGACGAGGTAGCTCACGGCAAAGGATCGTTGCTGTCGAAACAGCCCGGTGACTCCTGGCAGAAATTCGCCGGGCTTCGCGCGTTGCTCGGCTATCAGTACGCACTGCCGGGCAAGAAACTTCTGTTCATGGGTGCCGAATTCGGGGTGAGAGACGAATGGCGTCACGACCAGGAGCTTGACTGGGGTCTGCTACAGCACGACTCTCATGGCGGCGTCGCCAAGTGGGTGAAGACGCTCAACAGCATCTACCGCACCGAACCGGCTCTGCACCGTCTCGACCGGCACCCCGATGGCTTCGGTTGGGTGGTTCTGGGCGACAGTGAGAACAGCGTTGTAGCGTTCGTCCGATCGGCCGGTGACGAACCGGATGCCCGCGACATTCTGGTGGTGTGTAACTTCACGCCGGTGCCACGACACAACTATCGCCTCGGGGTGCCCCACGGCGGCTCCTGGAGTGAACTGGCAAACAGTGACGCCGAGGAGTACTGGGGCAGCGGCGTAGCCACTGCCCCACAGCTGCCCGATCCAATCGCCTCGCATGGCTACGAGCAGTCGATCACCATGACGGTTCCCCCATCCGCCATCTGCTTTCTCACCTGCTCACGTGACCAGTAGCGACGACACGTTCAAGCGCCATTAGTCCACGCCTCGGCGTTGACTAGGTGCGTTGGCTGCTGACCGGCTGCCGCTTGACTGATCTGTTCCCAGGCCATATCAAGCATCCTGCGTCGGCCCACGATGGTGTTTGAGGCAATGTGCGGCGTAACGACGACGTTGTCACGATGCAACAGGGTGTGATCGGGGTCCAACGGTTCGGGCTCGGTCACGTCGAGACCGGCAGCAGCGACCTGCCCGGAGTCCAGCGCGGCGACAAGGTCATCATGGTTGACCAACCCCCCGCGGGCCGCATTGACGAACAAGACTCCGGGGCGGCATCGGCTGAACACGTCGCGGTCGAACAGACCATCGGTTTCAGGTGTCAGCGGAGCGTGAAGCGACACAACATCAGACTGGGCCAACATCTCGTCGAACGAGACGACGTGGACGTCGACGTCACCGAGGTCGGGTGGCTGTCCGTCAGATGCCGAGAGATACGGGTCATGGGTGAGCACGGTCATCCCCACCCCATCACAGATGCGAGCCATCCGTCGGGCGATCCGACCGTAACCAAGAAGACCGATCGTCAACCCATCGAGCTCGATTCCTGTAGTGTGCTCGCCATAGCCGCCCTCGGCCCGACGAAGCTCGCCCTGACGAATGTTGAGCGCCTTGGCCACAGAAAACAGCAGCGCGGCCGCGTGTTCTGCGGTTGACACGGTCGGCCCATCCGGAGTGTTCGTCACCAGAACGCCCCGGCGCGTCGCCTCCGGCAGATCAACTGAATCCACGCCAATCCCGGTCCGGGCCAGGAGCTTCACTCCCGGGGCCATATCGAACCGCTCTGACCCCCAGACCGCACCTCCGACTAAGGCGTAGTCGGCATCGGCCAAAGCATCCGATTCGGGTCCGACAATGTTCATCGCCCCCTGTACGACCTCGTCGATGTCGGAAATAACTCGATCAATATGAAGCGTCGGTTTGTTCACCGGTTGCTCTCCTCGTAGCCCTGTGGCCGGCTCGGCCTGTGACCAGTCAAGCGTTCCCAGGCCGAAGACGGCAACCGGGGTCCGACGAATCAAGGCAATGTGACACCCGAGCGTCCACCTACCCGGAGGCGTGGACGGATCCACCCACCCGCTACTCTCAACTCTGAGATGGAGCGGCTGCGATGAGCACTTCGACGACGGTGGAAGCCGAAGGGGCCCGACTCCGCACCTGCCGCGGTTTCGTCTCGTCTGCTTCGGTCCTGTTGACGGCCTGTCTTCTCGTATCGGCCTGCACCGACGCCTCGTCTTCGCCTGCCGAGTCTGCAGACGTCACACCGGTCGCTGAAACCAGCGTCGTCCAAGAGACGACGGGACCGGCGACCGCACAGTTGGCCGACAGCTCCGCAGCCACTCAGGGCACGCTCATACGGGTCGAGATTCAGCCCTGCACCGGCCTGGGTCGCCAGCGGGCCACAGCGCTCGCTGTAGGGCCCGATGTGGCCCTCACCGCCGCTCACTCGTTCCAGACAGCCGAATCAGCCAGCCTCCGCTACACCGACGGCAACGGCCGCGAAGTCACGGTCGAAGCTCGTTTGGAAGTTTCCGATCTCGACAAAGACATCGCCATCATTCGACCAACTACCTCGCTGGAGCTTCCCTGGAAGGCCTTCGTGCTTGGCGAACCGGAAATTGGCGAAACGGTGACGGTAGAAACCTATGCTGACGCCGATGGACCGGAGACCAAACAGGCGGAGGTGCTTCGCCTGGTCAATGCAACCCTGGACGGCGAAGGGCGACGGGCGGCAGTGGAACTGGAAGCCGACATCGACCCCGGGGATTCAGGCGCTCCGGTGCTGTCGGCCAACGGTCGAGCAATCGGCATGATATTTGCCTCTTCCCGCACCTCGGAACGAGGTTGGGCTGTCCGCTCCAACGAACTTGCCGAAGCAGTTGACGCCCACCAAGTTGAATCGACGACAACAGATCTGGCCGAGTCCGGATCCCAGGACGACGGGTTTCGGTGCCCCGAGCGGGGCTAGGCGAACGACCGGGTTACGCCGGAGCGTCGGTGTAGAACGGATTCTCGCCAGCGGCGTGATCGGTTGCGTCGATCACGTCGGTGATTTCCGGAAGGGCGGCCATCAGCATCGTCTTAATGCCATCTCGCAGGGTCATCGCGCTGGCAGCGCAGCCCTGGCAGCCTCCGCCCATGGTGACAACAGCTTTGCTGTCCTCCAGGCCGACCAACGTGGCGTAGCCGCCGTGTGAGGCCAAGGCCGGGTTGATGGCCTGATCGAGCACCGCCTGTACCTTCTGCGGTAGCTCGCCTTCCAACTCGAGGTCAACGCCGGCCAGCGGATCAGGCGGGTTCGGGTTCTTGATGACCAGTCCACCGTTGCCGACCG
>CALJMD010000271.1 GCA_937981915.1 uncultured Acidimicrobiales bacterium | reverse complement strand
GCTCCGCGCTCTGTCGGTTCAGTAGCGGTTTCCGCTAACCTGAACCAACGAAAATGGGCCATTAACTCAGTTGGCTAGAGTGCTTCCATGACATGGAAGAAGTCGGGGGTTCAAGTCCCTCATGGCCCACAAATTTGATATCGCAGGCGCGTTGCCGCTGATACTGAAACCCTTGAACCGCTGAGTTCAGGGGTTTGTGCGTTTTGGGCGGTTGCCGTTCCCGAAACTAGCGCGGCTGTCGGGTGCACTAGAGTTCGGAAGATGGACGGCGCGATCAGCGAGAACCCAAATTGGAGGATGACATGGCCGATCAACCACAGCAGTCTGGGGCGTTGAGTCACGTGTTCATTGCCTCCGACGAGTTCGCGCAGGTGAGCGCGGCGTTTCGCATGTTGGGTCTCGAGACGTTGATGGGTGACCCCGAGGATCCCGGGAACTACGTCCGTTTCGGCGGCAACGGTGGCTTCCACGCCGGGCTCGAATCGACAGCCGAGTCCGGCAACGCACCAATGATGCAGCTCAACATTCGAGTGGACGACGTCGACGCGGCGCGGCAGAGCCTGGTAGCCGAAGGGTTTGATGTTCCCCCGCCCCGTGTTGAGCCGTGGGGCGCAAAACACACTCAGTTCGCTATTGGCGCACTGCACTTCGCGTTGACGCAGGACTGATCAAGCGAAGAGGCCGACTAGTCGGTCACGGCTCGATGACCACCTTGCCCAACGACGTTCGGTCCATCATCGAACGCAGCGCTTCACCGGCCTGCTCAAGTCCGTAGCGGCCCGAAATGTGAGGAGCCAACTTTCCTGACGCTGTCAGCTCAATTAGTTCGTTGCCGATCGACGCTGCCAGGTCTGGTTCCCGCACGGTCATCGCTCCGTAGAACACACCTACAATCTGACAGCTCTTAAGCAAGGTGAGATTGAGCGGTATTGCCGGGATGCCGGCCGGAAAACCGACGACAAGAAAACGACCGCTCCAACCAATGGCTCGCAACGCCTGCTCAGCCAGGTCACCACCGACGCAGTCATAGACTACGTCGCAGCCCTTGCCGTCGGTTAGCTCCTTGGCGCGTTCCTTCAAGTTCTCGTTGGAGTAGTTGATGGTTTCATCTGCGCCGCGCTGGCGACACAAGTCGAGCTTCTCTTCACTGGACGCAGCGGCAATGACTCTGGCGCCCATCAGTTTTCCCAACTCGACGGCCGACAGGCCAACGTGCCCACCGGCGCCGGTGATGAGTAGCGTTTCACCCTCGGCAAGCTGGCCCCGGTACTTGAGGCCGTACAACGTTGTTCCGTAGGCGTAGTTCAACCCGGTTGCCTGCGCGAACTCAACCGAATCAGGAATTGCCTTGGTACCAGTCGCGTTGACGACAGCGAGCTCGGCGAATCCGCCAATGGTGCCCAAGCCGCCGACAATCCGGTCACCGACGGCGAGGTCAGTTACTCCCTGGCCTAGACCGGTGACGACGCCGGCGACTTCGCCACCGGGAATGTAGGGCGGTTCAGCCTTGAACTGATACTTGTTCTCAAGCATCAGGGTGTCAGGGAAGGTGGCGGCCGCCGCCTTAACCTCGACGAGGACCTCGCCGGGACCCGGTGTGGGGTCCTCGACATCGTCGACAGTCAAGTTTTCGGGCGGGCCAAACGAATGGCAGACAACGGCTTTCATGGTTCCCCTTGAGTCAGCTGGACGGGCATGCCGGTAGGCGTCCGGCGAGCACTAGGGGAGTCTAGGCCAGCTGCGGTGACCCTGTTATATCCAGATCGGCGAGTGCGGAGTGTAAGGCGGACTCGTAGCGGTCGACCGAGTCCATTTTGATGTGTTCGAAGCCTCGCACTTCTTGGGCTAGTGCCAAGATTCGAGCTGCCGTATGATCATCAACCAACCCCGAGGTCAGTGCGCCCGCCACAGTAGCAATGACCGTAGGGAACTCGTTGGCCAGTCGACGTTCAAGTTGGCGAAGCTCGGCACGACCGAACGGATCGAGCCGTGAGCCGCGCAGACGCTTGCCTGCCGCCAGGCTCCGGATCATGGGTTTGAATCGGGTCGAAACCTTGATCTTGCGATCAAGTCCGAGCGCCCGGAGCATTGGCGGGTGCAGGTGCCATGACAACGCTGCCTGGTTTGCGGACCTGGCACCGGCCACGTGCAGGGCTTCTGCGATACCGTCGTCCGCGATCATCAAGCGTGCCACTTCGTATTCGTCTTTGTAGGCCATCAAGTGGTGGAGTGAGCGGGCAGCCGATTCGACGACCGCGGCGCTTGACGTGGTCTGCGTCAGCGGCCTCAACGCCTCCACATATCGATGGGCGTAGTCCTCACTCTGGTAGGCAACGAGGTCAGCGGCGAGCATCTCCACTAGTGGACGGCAGTCCGGTTCTACGAGAGCTTCTACCGCCGCTCTCAACGACTCGGATACGTCGGGTACAGCAACGTCGGTGGTGGTCGTCGAGCGACGGGCCAATGTCTCGTCGAACGTCGCCCGATCGTGTACCGCCAGCCGCCCCCACCCGAGCGCGGCCAGATTGGACTCAACCGCGACCCCGTTTAAGGAGATGGCCTCCGTGACGGCTTCCAGTTCGACTGGAACCAGACCGGCCTGAATCGCAGCGCCGAGGACCATCATGTTGGCTGTTTCGGGCACTCCGGTGAGGATCGTCGCCGCCTGCACAGCATCGCCGATGTTTTCGATCCGGCCTTCGGTTTGCCGCTCGAGGATGGCGAGGAGGTCGTCCAAGTCGGCGGCGGGGGATGAGGGGTCGGCGACCTGGCGTCCGGTCGGCGTCATTGTGCTCGATGCGACCACGGCCGCTCCTGGTTTAAGGGCTTTGGCGTTCGGTCCGGCTGCCACCAGCAGGTCGAAGGCCAACATGACGTCGGCTAGGCCGTCGCCGATTAGATTTGTCCGACGGCTACCGGGCCTCGACAACGTGATATCACTCACTACCGGCCCGGCCTTTTGGGAAAGCCCGGTCTGGTCGATGCCGTCAACGTCCAAGCCGCTCATCAGACCTGCAACCGACAGGACCTGGGCGACCGTTACTACTCCGGTGCCGCCGATCCCGACCAGACGAACGGCCACCGAGGCCCCGGGGCCCGAGGCGTCTAGCTTCCGCGGCGTTGGTGTCGGGATGTCTTCGTCCACTGCCGATGCCGTGGATGATTGTCGTTCATCATCGACCTCGTTGACTTCGACGGTCATGAACGCGGGACAGTCGCCGCCCAGGCATGACAGATCGATGTTGCAAGACGCCTGGTCGATAGTGGTCTTGCGTCCAAGAGGGGTGTTGACGGGTTGCACACTGAGGCAGTTGCTCACGTCGCCACAGTTGCCGCAGCCTTCACAAATGCGATGGTTGATGACGACCCGAGTTCGAGGTGTCGTCACCAGGCCACGGCGGCGGGCCCTCCGGGTCTCAGCGGCGCATTCTTGATCGTGGATGAGCACGGTGACTCCGGAGATCGCGGCGAGCCGCTGCTGGACGTCAACGATGTCCGACCTGCTGTTGACGGTCACCGCACGGGGTAGGTCAACGCCGCGGTACCGCGCTGGATCATCGGCAGTGATCGCCACCTGCGACACACCCTGCAACAGCAGCACTCGGGCCAACTCTGGAACGCCGATCTGAAACGTTGCCTGCTGGCCTCCCGTCATCGCCACGGTGTCGTTGTACAGCAACTTGAAGGTGACGTTCGCCTTGGCTCCTACAGCAGCCTGGACCGCTAGCTGAGCCGAGTGAAAGTAGGTTCCGTCGCCCAAGTTTTGGGTGAAGTGATTAGTGTCGACGAACGGCGACATTCCCAGCCACTGAGCGCCCTCATTGCCCATGGCGGTGATGCCTGCGCTTTCGCCCACCCGCTCCTCATCCATGAGCAGCGTCATCCCGTGGCAGCCCGTGCCCATCCCGACGAGTGATCCCGCAGGTGTTTTGGTGCCCCAGTTGTGAGGGCAGCCGGAACAGAAGAACGGCGTCCGATTGGCGGTCACCGGAATCATTTGGCGCGGCGCCTGCGGCGGTGGGGCCAATCGATCTTCGAGGCGAGGGCGGAGTCGGCGACGTAGCGCCGGGGTGATCCGATCGGCGTCCAAGAGACCATGTGACGGGAGCAGCCTGTCGTTCTTGTCGTCAAACTTTCCGATGACCAGCGGTCGATGGGCGGTCGCGTACAACGCATCGCGAATCAGACGCTCAAGCGTGGGGTTCTTTTCCTCGACGACCACAATCTCCTCGAGTCCGCGGGCGAATGTGGCCACCAGCTCGTGGTCGAACGGCACCGGAAGCCGAAGGTTGAGTAGTCGTATTCCGGCCGCTTCGATGTCACTGAATGATTCCAGACCCAGCCGTCGTAGGGCCTCCACGACTTGGCTGTAGGTGTAGCCCGTGGCCACGATTCCCAACCACGCATCCGATGGGTTCGCTGGTAACCGGTTCAGCTGGTTCAACACGCCGTATTGTCGGGCCAACTCAAGGCGGACCTCGTGGAATTCCTGTTCCACATCGACCATTCGTTTCCCCAGGAACTGAGCCGACGGCACTGGACGCCACGGCACGCCGTCGACGTCATAGGTCGGGACGATTGGAGCGTCCCGGTTAACGGGGAGTTCGACTGTGCCGCTGCCATCGGCGATGGGAGTGACAACCTTCAATGCCGACCAAAGACCGGTTGCCCGGGACATGGCTATGCCGTGAAGACCGAGTTCCAGACATTCGCCGACCGTGGCGGGATACAGGATCGGCATGTGCAGATCAACCAATGCGGCGTCTGATGACGAGGGCATCGTCGATGACTTGGATTCGGGGTCGTCGCCGACAATGGCTAAGGCCCCGCCGTGCGCGCTGGTGCCGCAAAAGACTCCATGGCGAAGAGCGTCGGTAGCTCGATCTAGACCGGGGGCTTTTCCGTACCAGATTCCGACAACGCCGTCGTGGCGACAGTCGGGTCGGGTGGCCGCCAACTGCGATCCCATGACCGACGTGGCGGCCAACTCCTCGTTGACCGCTGGATGGTGGATGATCTTGGCCTGGAGCGAAGCTGAGCTGGAGGTTGGGGCGACGGTGTCGGCACCGAGGATGGCGATGGCCCGGCGCATCTCGCGATCGAGACCCGCCAGCGGCGATCCCGGATAACCGGAAATGAAGGCCGCCGTGTTGAGGCCGGAGTCGGTGTCGATTCTGAGTTGTTCGATCGGTATTCGCGCCAGGGCTTGGATGCCCGTCATGTGTACCCGACCCGCTTGTTGGAGATAGCTGTTCGCAAGTCGGTAATCGATGGCAACCATCCGACAACCGTCTCTCTTACATGCTCCCATTGTCCAGTGTCTGTGAGCAATCTAAGACGATTAGGTCGACAAAGGATCTAGGATGCAGATGATATGTCAGACAAACTGGATCTAGACGAGATTGATCGGACGATTGTCGACGAGCTGGTGAACGATGGTCGAATGAGCGTCCCCGCGTTGGCCGATCGCGTCGGCGTGAGCCGCGCCACCGCTTACGCCAGGTTCGGTCGGCTGGTCGAGAACGGCACGATTAAGGGTTTTCACGCCTCGGTTGATCACAAGTCACTTGGACTTGGAGTGACAGCGTTGCTGCTGGTGTCGAGCGAACAGTCGGCATGGTCGGGCCTGACCGGCAAGCTGAGTTCGACCGTCGGAGTTGAATGGGTGGGGCTTTGTGCCGGACAGTTCGATTTCGCGGTTTTGGTGCGGGCCGCCGATCTTGACGAGCTCCGAGATGTAGTGCTCAACGAGGTTCTCAGGGTGCCTGGGATCAAAAACGTTCAAACTTCAGTGGTGCTCGATGAGCATCGGCCGGTGTCACTGCCCGTACCCCGCGGGACGTCAACCTGAGTGCGCTCTGGCAGAATCATCTGACCGAGGTATGCGGCTAGATCCCGGCGTCCGGTAGAACGCAGTCGTAGGAAACGCCCGCTGTCTGTGGCCTGAATGTGCTCCAGCATCCACACCGAATCGTCCATTTGGTAGACAACGACCCGTCTGAGGGCTGTTGACCCGGTGGTCGAGTGGTCGCTGACAACCCGGACGTCGGTTCGTAGGATCGCCCCTCGGTGAATCAGGCCAACGGCTTTGGTTATCGCCTCCTCGTTGGAGAATCGATACAGCTGCTCCGCGTCGCTATGTTCGTGTGACCCGGCTGTGTCGGCCAGCCAGAGCGCCATGTCCTCGTGCTGTTGTTCCACCGCAGCCAGGTTCCCGTCGCCGCTCAGAACGCCGACCTGGTAACGGGCACCATCGCCGGTATGGAACTCGGCGTGCGAAACGAATTCTTCGATCAGATCGGAATTGGACGCACGACGAGTGAACACGTCGATCGTTCCCTGCAATGCTGCTCCAACTACTTGTGTGCCGACGTTCGGATCGATCATTGGTCGTCCTCCGTTACGCCGGTGATGGCGTCGTCCACGAAGTCAACGGCGCTCATGAACCCACCCCAGATTTCTTCTCGATATTCGACCACGTAAGTGGCCCCGACGATCGAGAGGCCGACAACCTGGCCGCCAGGAAGAATGGAAACGGCCCCGCCGACGGCACGGGCGGTATGAATCGATCCTTGCTCGATATCGCCATCAGCGAACGACTCGACTGCTGATTTGGTGTCCAGGGCAACGCCGACGGTGGTGAGACCGACGTTGCCGACTCTTCCGGCTATCTTGCCGGCGGACACCACT
>CALJMD010000270.1 GCA_937981915.1 uncultured Acidimicrobiales bacterium | reverse complement strand
ACGGGCAAGTCGCCGTGTTGATTTGCGATGTGCTCGACCACGTCGGCCTCGATGTCAGAGCGAACGATCATGACGATCGACCCGAACCCGACCAGGCGGGCCTCCTTGATGGAGAAGTCGAGAAAGGCTTCGTCCTCCGGCCCTACTTTGGCCAGCTGCTTTACGCCGCCGAACCGACTGCCGAGTCCGGCGGCCATGATCACTAGTTGGGGTGCGTTGGTAGTTGCTTCGTCGCTCACGAGGGTCACTCTAACGGAACCGCCAATTTTCGTTGGGCATTTGGTTGCCGATTTGGCTGATCAGGTTTTGTTCGTTCTGCACTGGATTTACCGTGGACCCGGCGGTCAAATGTCCGAACATTTACCAGTGCATCGACCGTGCGCAGCCCAATACGACTCCGGCAGGCGAGGTGCCCTTGACCACGATTGGATCGAGAAGACCGATCATCCAACGACCAAGCGTTCGGCGTCCCCGTCCAGCCGATGTCCTGGCCGGGTTCAGCGTGGCTCTGGTTCTGATCCCGCAGTCATTGGCCTACGCCCAGATTGCCGAGATGCCGGTGGTCACCGGGCTCTTTGCCTCCGCTCTGCCCTTGATCGCCGCCGCCCCGTTTGGTTCGTCGCCGTATCTGCAGACCGGCCCAGTCGCCTTAACCAGCCTCCTCACGTTGGCCGCATTGCAGGGAGCAGGCTTCGCCGCGGAGGACCCCAACTACGTAGCCCTGGGTTCGCTGCTGGCCCTTATCGTCGGTGTCTCCCGGCTGCTTCTCGGTCTAGTCCGAGGCGGATGGGCCGCCTACCTCATCGCCAGTCCGGTGATGCAGGGTTTCACGTCGGCCGCCGCGCTGATCATCATGTCCTCCCAGCTTCCGAAAGCTCTGGGTACCAACGACGTCGTGCCCGATGGTTCCACGATTGGCGAAGCGTTGTGGACGATAACCCACCCGGGTCAGTGGTCTGGAGTGGCAATCGGCATCTCGGCAATGACGTTACTTCTCATGCTTGGTGGTCGACGCCTCCATCGCCTGTTTCCCGGCGTCGCCATTGCCGTTGTCGCCGGTCTTGTCATCAGCGGTCTCCTCAATGATCCGGGTTCAGTTGTCGGCAGACCGGTAGGGATACCGCAAGGGTTGCCTTCACTCAGCTTCGATCTTCCGTGGTCCTCGCTTGGGACGCTGATTGTCAGCGGCATTGTTATTGCCTTGGTCGGTTTCGCCGAACCGTCAGCCATCGCCCGGCTGTTCGCGTCCGAAGACGGCGTGCCCTGGGACGCCAACAAGGAACTGATCGGTAGCGGGTTTGGGAACCTGGCGTCGGCGATCTCCGGGGCCTTCCCGGTCGGAGGATCGTTTTCCCGCAGCTCGGTGAACCGACTCGCAGGGGCAGAAACTCGTTGGAGTGGCGGGTTCACCGGACTTGTCGTTCTGGCCTTCCTGCCGTTCGCCAGCATTCTCGACCCCCTACCTCAAGCCGTCCTGGGAGCCATCGTGGTTGGGGCAGTGCTCGGCCTGTTGAAGCCCAAGGTCATGTTGGCCATGCACCGGTCTTCCCCCCTGGACGCGCTCTTGGCGTGGACAACGTTTGTCGCCGCTCTGGTTCTAGCCCCCAACGTGCAATACGCCGTGTTGATCGGTGTGGCTCTCTCGGCCGCCGTGCACTTTCTGCGCCCGCTGCGACTTGAAGTCACCGAACGCTCCGACGATGCCACCCACCTGCGTCCGCAAGGCTTGCTGTGGCTCGGCTCCTACAACAAGTTCGACGAGCTCTTGACGACGTTCACGGCCGACCACGCCGGGGAGAACCTGGTAGTCGACCTTGGACCGGACCCGGCCCTCGATCCGGCCATTGAACAGACAATCGATCAGGCCCGAAAATCGGCTACCGAGAACGGCGGGTCTCTCGCCCTCTCACATCAGTTGACGTCCGGCTGATCGCTCTAGCGTTTGACGTTGTCCGGTCCCTGCCACATACGGGTACGCAAGGTGTAGACGCTGTCACCGGAGAGCACTGCTCCCCGACCGAACAATCGACCAAACTGCCAGTTGGAAAGCCCCAACTCAGGGCGGTTGAAGGCGTACTGTCCGTCAACCCAGCGAGTAAAGCCATCGCCGACGAACGGTGCGTTGACTGTCTCCCAGAAGCGCTCATGTTCATCAGCGTCAGTACTGATGAGGCTGGCAACGAAACCGGGTGCCTGCGCGTTGAACAACTCGACGGCCTCATCCACCGTGTCGACAACGGCAATGGTTAGTTCCGGCGAGTCCTCCCACTCCCATTCGTGACCGAGGAGGCCATCGGCGATCGTTTCCGCCTTGGCTTCGCGGTGGGCCCCGTCGGCCCTGGTGATGTCGACTTCGGTATCAAACCAACCGTCGGGAACAAACGGTGCCGCCGACGCAGCCACATGCACCTTCGGCGCGGCCTGACGGGCGTCAGCGGCCGCAGCCAATCCGCTGAGCACGGTCGGAACCAGCTCGGACGCCCGGTCGGCGTGGACACAAACCGTGTTGACCGTATTACAGACCTTGCGATCCAATGAGGTGGCAACGATGGCGCCAAGCCGCTCGGCGTCGGCCGAGGTCGAAGCCACCACCCAGGCCCCGCCCGTTCCGTGCAGGCTGACCGCGATACCGGCCTGGCGGGCAACAGTACCGAGCTGGGCCACCACCGGCCCACTGCCGCGGGCTACCGCCAACGACAAGCGGGGATCGCTGAACATGGCCCACCCGGCGGCGTGAGCCGCACTGTCAACCAGGCTGGCCGCACCGGGTGGAAGACCGGCTTGCTCCAGCGCCGGGTCCAACGCATTGTCCACGATGGCCCGAGCCGTACCGAGCGCGTCAGAACCAATGCGAAACACAACCGTATTCCCACCCCGCAGCACGCCGCAGGCATCGGCGAACACGTTGGGGCGACCTTCAAAGATGAATCCAACGACCCCTAGTCCCGCCACTCGTTGCTCAAGGCGCCAATCACCGTGGTCGACGGCCTCCGCCACTGAGTCACGAGTTGACGTCGTTGCCTGCCACATTCGCAGGCCGTCGATCATGTCGGCCCGCATCTTGTCGGAGAGTTCCAGGCGAGTGGTTGATCGCCCGCGGTCTCGAGCTGATTCGATGTCGATGCGGTTGGCTTCGGCGATCACCCCGAATCGGTTGTCATCGGCAAGATGATCGGCGAAGAGCCGGTAGAAGTCACTTACCGCGTCATCCGACACCGCTCCCATGGCCCCGAACGCAGTAACCGCCCGGGTCACCGCGGCGGAGGAAATCGTCCACTCTGAGGCCGGGATGTGTAGCAACTCACCGCTGTCGGAGACCACGATGAGACGATCACCGGCCTGGAACCGCTCAGCTAGTTCAGCCGAAACACGGACTAGTCGATTGCCACTGAACACAATGGGCTGGCCGGCGGTGAGACCGGTTAGTTCTTCGCCTGCGGCCGCACTGTCGTTGGGTTCACTGCCGTTGGGTGCACTGTCGTTCGTTGCTTCTACGCTCACCTGACCTACCTTAATGCCGACCACGAATCGGTCAGACTTTGGCGACAGTCGTTGACAGCGCCGGCGAACGACGGAAGGGTGGTGGGATGCCGTCCGGCCGCTACGCCCCCAGTCCAACCGGCCGACTTCACATCGGCAATCTCCGAACAGCACTCATCGCTTGGCTATACGCCCGCCAAGACGGCTCGCGATTTCTGCTCCGATTTGAGGACCTCGACCATCAAGCAGTGAAGGTCGAGCACTATCAGACACAGATCGACGACCTACGAGCACTTGGCTTGGAGTGGGACGAACCGGTTGTTCGCCAATCTGACCAGATGGAGGTGTACCAAGACGCGTTGACACGCCTTGCCGCCGATGATCTCGTGTACCCGTGTTACTGCTCGCGGCGCGAAATTCGTGAGGCCGCCAGCGCACCCAATGCTCCTCACGCCGGCCATCACTATCCGGGAACGTGTGCCGACCTCGACTCGGCGGCCCGGGCGGAGCGAGCGGCCCAGCGTCCGGCTGCTCTTCGGGTTCGAGCCCAGGGTCAGATACGTTCCATCGACGACGCGCTGACCGGCTACACCGAAGTGGAGTTGGACGACTTCGTCGTGCAACGAAACGACGGCACACCGGCCTACCACCTGGCAGTCGTTCTAGACGATGCCGCGGCCGACATTGAACTTGTCGTCCGAGGCGACGACCTTATCGAATCGGCGTGCCGCCAACTGGTGCTGTACGAGATTCTGGGACTGACCCCGCCCATCGGGTACGCCCACGTCCCGCTAGTTCTTGCCCCCGACGGCAACCGTCTAGCCAAGCGACACGGCGCCGTGAGTTTGGCCGACCGCATGAAGCAAGGTGAGTCGCCAGCGGAGGCGTTGGCGTTCATGGCTGGCTCGATTGGACTGCTACCAAAGGACACCGACGCGCAAGGCGCTCCCGTCTATCGCCTTCTCGAGGCGATACTCGAAGGTTTCGACGCCGACGCCTTCGCCGATCGGGGCCCATATGAGCCAACGTTGCTCGACTCCGACTACCTGACCGAGCCCGACTAGCACTACTAGCAATCCTAGTCTTGGGCGCTAGCCGCCGATCAGAAGCTCCGAGATGGTGTAGATCAGCAACCCGGCAACACCGCCGACCAAGGTTCCGTTGATTCGGATGAACTGGAGATCACGACCGACCTGCAGTTCGAGCCGATCGGCCGTCTCCTCGGTGTCCCATCGCTGCACGGTAGACGCGATCAGATCGGCGACTTCACCCCGGAACTGCTCGGCTACGTAGCCCACGGAGTCCATGATCCAACGGTCGATTTTGGCCTGCATCTCCGGATCGGAGTCGAGTGAGCGTCCCGCT
>CALJMD010000269.1 GCA_937981915.1 uncultured Acidimicrobiales bacterium | reverse complement strand
TCGGTTCTCCCGAGACAGCGACGGCCGCTGCCCCCTTGTGGAGCAGCGGCCGTTCGTTTTCCCTCCGTTCCGGCGGACCGGCCGAAGTCCAAGCGCTAGTTGCGGCCCCGGATTTGAGCCCCGTCGGGCTGACCGTCGAAGATTTGTCCAGCCGACGTTTAACTTTCTTGATCGGCGGCTTCGATCACGCAGAGGATGACTTCGGTGATGTTGGCCGCCGCCTCGGATCGGGTGATGATGAACGACTCGATAGCCACCGGGGCCGAGAAGCTGTGCGTTTGGAAGCCGTCTCGTCCGGCCAGTTCAATCGGTATCACCGTGTCTGCGGTTTCGATGGTGATAACGCCGGACACGTCTTGGTACGGGTGCTGAGCCAGCATGATCTCGGTGGCTTGCACCGGCGTTTCCAACGTCACTTCCACCGAAACGGTGCCGGGGTAATCGGGTTCCCACAGCCCGAAGTAGAACGGTCCGTCTTGTTCGTTGACCAGGTCGCCCTTGCGGTTCCAGCCCTGCTCATCGGTGACGTAGCGCAGCTCTGCCCGCTCCAGCTGGGCCCGACGGCCTGACGCACAAACGTCGTTGGCCACACCGGCGTCGAACTCCGTTGCTGTGTCACCAATGGTCGTGTCACCGGAGGCAGTGTCACTGGAGGCAGTGTCAATGGCGGTAGTGACCGTTGTCGGGGTTGTCGTGGGCGAGGTGCTTGCGGGAGAACTAGTAGAAGAGTCAGTAGAAAGTGTAGTAGCCGAGGTCGTGGTCGCTTCTTCGTTGGCGATGGTGGAGGTCGAGGGCACCGACGTTGGCTCCTCAACGGTTTCCGATGCTGGGGAGTCCATAACGATCGGTTCGGTAGCGAGACGCGGGCCGACCTGCAAGATGGCAACCAGTCCAGCTGCGGCGGCCACCAACGCCAGCGCATAGGGGCGCCGACGCCCCCGATTGGCTTGCGGCACATCCAAGCCTCGCTGTCGAACCTCAGCGCCAACGGCATCCAACTGCGCCTGTTGGGCTGATCGCAAACGGTCGTCAAGGTTCATGAAGGATGCTCCTCACTTCCAGCGGCGTTGTCGAGTAGTTCGGCCAGTGACCGCCGCGCCTGATTGAGGTGGGAGGTCGCAGTCGAGACGGTGCAGTCGAGGGCGGAAGCGATGTCCGAGGTCGACATGTCTTCCTGATAGAACAGCGCCACCACGGCCCGCTGGCGGGGCGGTAGCTGTCGAACAGCGTCCCACACTTCATGGTCGAACCCGGCGTGGCCCGCTAGTTGCTCGGCCCCTTGCGCCGTGCGCTCGTTGGCCACTAGCCGCAAGGCAACCACTTCCCGCTTCACCCGGCGAACCCGTGAGAGCGACAGGTTGATGGTGACCCGCCGCAGCCAGGCCCCCGGCTTGTCGTAGCCGGAGACACGTTCCCAGTTTCGATGGGCTCGGGTCAGTGCCTCCTGAGCAACGTCTTCGCCCTGCTGATAGTCGCTGCAGATGGTGCACGCCAACGACACCATGCGGGAGAATTCGCGTTGGTAAAAGGTGCTGTAGTTCATGGTGACGGGCGCACGTCGGCCTAACGTCATGGTGTCCATACCTGGACACACGCACCAGAAGCGGGAATTGTCCAGCGTCCGCCGAACTTTTCCCAGGAACCGCCGTGAGTCTTACGTCACGATAGTGTCAGTCAGCCCCAAGGGCTGCGCCCTCCGGCTCGGAGCCTGCCAGGATCTCTGAGACCAACAGCGTGTCGGCGTCAACTGGACGGCTGAAGAAGTAGCCCTGCAGCAAGCCGACGCCCGAGTCTCGCAGCGAGATCGCTTGTGCTTCGGTTTCGACTCCCTCGGCCACCACGTCAACGCCAATGGCGGCGCCAATAGAGGCGATGGCTCCCATGACCTGACAAGGTTGCTCACTTGAGCCACCAGCTTGATCGCGCATTTCGCTCAGCGAGATCAGTAGCTGGCGGTCCACCTTCAACAAGCTGAGCGGGAGTCTCATCAACTGTCCGAGGTTTGAGTAGCCCGATCCAAAGTCGTCGCAGGCCACTCCGCAACCCAGTTCCCTGAGCGCTGTCAACTGTTCCACTGTGCGGCCGTCGTTGGTGACCAATGCCGATTCGGTCAATTCGACCACCAGGTCTTCCGGTTCGAGTCCGTGTGCTGCCAGTCGCTGTTTGGTGAGTTCGGTGAAGTCACCGCTCATGAGCTGGTACGGCGAAACGTTGACGCTCATCGGGGTACCGAGTGCCGCCCCTTCGCTCCGGAGGCGAGACAGGGTTGCCAGCGCTTGGTCAAGAACCCACTCTCCCAGCTCGACAATGCGTCCTGACGACTCGGAGATGGCGATGAACTGGTCGGGTGGAATGAATCCGAGGGTGGGGCTGATCCACCGGGCCAGAGCTTCTATGAGGACTACCCGGTGGGTTTGTGAGTTAACGATGGGCTGAAACGCCAAGCCGAACTCGTCGTCGAAGGAGACGGTTTCCAATGCTCGAGACACGTCAGCGGCGACAACGGCGGTGGCCTCAAGTTCTTCGTCAAGTACACGTATCCGTCCACCGCCACCGTGTTTGGCGTCGTAGAGGGCGATATCGGCACGGCGAAGCAAGGAGAGCTGTGAGCCGTTGGCGTCACGTCGGGCAACCCCGATACTGGCGGCCGCCCGTTCAAAGCCGACCTTCAATTTGATCGGCTGTTCAAGTGTTGCCAGCAGCCGAAGAGCCAGTTGTTCGGCTTCATCGAGGTCCGCGTCGGTGACGATGGCAAACTCGTCGCCTCCCAATCGGTACATGGCGCTCCGGGTGTCGCTGTCCGCTCGCAACTGATGACGGAAACGCCCGGTGACGGCGATCAGCAGCTCATCTCCGGCGCCATGTCCGAGGGCGTCGTTGGTTTGTTTGAATCCGTCGAGATCGATCATGAGCAGAGACACCGGCTGGCCCTCATCAAGCGCAGCCATCATTGATCGGCGGTTCGGTAGCCCGGTTAACTGATCGTGCCCGGCCAGGTATTCGAGCTGGCGACGCGATCGATTCTCGGCGGTTATCTCCGACACGCTGACCAGGTGACCGTGGACCAGAGGGTCACCGGTCAAGTCAGAGACTCGCACCCGGAATTCGCGCGCCGACCGGTTGTCATCCGAGATCATCTGCGACTGCACGTCCAGGGCAGCCCGTTCCGCTCCCCCCAACTTGATGTGTTCAGTCAGTGCCTGCCGTTCCGGCGGCGTGGCCAGCACTTCCAAGTCGGCGAGCTGCTGCGGTGTCGCCCCCAACAGGCCCGTCATTGATGTTGATGCGTAGGCGATGGCGTTGTCTGTGCCGACAACGGCAGTTGCGGTGGGGATCTCTTCGAGTAGCGCTCCGAACCGGTCGGCCGCCGATCGATGCGCCTCAGCGGTCAACTCGGCCGACTTCGCTCTGGTATGCGTTCGCAGCGCCGATCCCATGGCCAGACCCAGGAGAACGACACCACCAATGGCCGCCACGCCGGCACGCTGTTCCGCCGCCGATGCATGGTCGGCGGCGCTAATAGAAGCCGTGCGAAGGCTCTGAACCAGAGGCTGGAATCGGGTCAATTCGTCCGACCGGTCGGCGGCAACGTTGCCGGTCAGGGCTTGCTGGCCTCTGGACGACAACTCGTTCAGCTGCTGCCGAGTCTCTTCTGCTTCGGCTTCTTCAAGCGCGTGGAGCGCCGGTTCGACGTTCACGTCCAGCGCATTGAGCCACACCGTGAACCTGGCTCGGCCGGCTGGGTCGAGAGCCTCAACATCTTCGACGGAGGCTACGGTCATCACCGCCAGCCGAAGATCGGCGGCAGCGACGGCGCTTTGTCGTTCTTCGAGAGCTTCCAACGTCAATACGACAACGCCGACCAGACAGATAACAAGGGCAGCGATGAAAACGGCGGCCGGCCTTATCAGTTGCCTGAGGAGCTGTCGTCGCCTGGTCATCTCCATTTCGCTGAAATCGGTTCGTTCGCCAGGAAAGTTGAGTTTCGACTTGTGTGACTTTCGGTATGGGCGAGCGGCACTAGTCTTGGGGCATGGCTCTCTCGGTTGGCGACACGGCGACTCTTCACTTCACCGTTACCGACGGCGACACGGCGATCGCCATGGAGTCGGGTGATGTACCGGTGTTGGGAACCCCTCGACTAATCGCTTGGTGCGAAGCTGCTACCTGCGAGGTGATCGCCTCCGGATTGGAAGATGGCACCACGACGGTGGGCTATCAGATTCGAATGGATCATCTTTCGCCTACCCCGATCGGGGCTGCAGTTTCGGTGGTCGCCACCATCTCGGAGATCGACGGGAGACGGATCACCTTTACCGTCGACGCTTCGGACAACGAGGGCGACGCCGCCACCGGCACCATTACCCGTGTGATGGTGGACCGCTCCAGGTTTATTGACAAAGCGAACGACTGAGTTCGCCCAG
>CALJMD010000268.1 GCA_937981915.1 uncultured Acidimicrobiales bacterium | reverse complement strand
TCGTCAACCCCGACAACCCCTACAACATCACCTGGGCCGAGAACTACGACACCGAAGGGATCGGGCTCGGGTATCGGTTGGGCACCACCCGCAACCACACCGCAATCGACGTCGCTGATGCCGTTCGTCCCGTAGTCAGCGGCATGTACTTCTTCAACCTTCACGACGGTCCACGAGTGAACGCCGCCACCGACTGGCGGGTCCAAAACGTGTGGGGTGAATACACCCGCGACGACTGCATCGAAAACGATCAGTTGGCGTCCGGTGTGATCGCCGATTCGCTGTTCGACGGTTGCTACACCGGCTACAGCAACCGACCCACCGACGACGCGCTCACCGGACTAGGCAACACCGTCACCTTCGACAATGTGCTGCTGCGCATGGAGATGATGCCCGGGCCGTACAAGGCATGCGAACGGTCCGCCCAGTACTACAACGCCGATCGCCAGCCCTATCAGGCCAGCCCGTGCGTGGACCGAGAGGTGTACGGCACCGGCCACCTGTTCAAGCTGAAGAACCAGAGCGACGCCACCGGTGCCGACAACCCAACCTTCAACTTCGTCGACAGCGTATTTGTGGTCGAACAAGTACCCGACGGTGACCGTCGAGCCGACTTCCCGCCGGCAGCCAAGATCGGGGAGTGCTCCGGCGTAGTTGTCATCTACCTGGGCGACGGAGACTATCCCGGTCGCCTGCCACCGGCCGACTGCCACACCCTATATAGGGACGGAGCGGGGCTTGATGTCTGGCGGGACCGAGTCGAGGCTTGGCACGCCGCCCATCCTGACGTGGCTGCCGATCGGAAGGATCCGGCGTCCTACGGCGACGTGACCTTCCCCCGCCCGCCGTTCAATCCACCCGAGATTGACTAACCATCCCAGATGAACTAATCGAACGTATGTTTGCTTTTCTGTTTGACAGGCGGTAGCCTGGTTCCCAACGAGACATAGCGTCAATCGCCTTTTCTTCCCCACTGCAGTTCCTGCGAGGCGATCGTGACCGTTGCTAGGTACGCGTGTCGATTAACCAGTCGAATTGTTGTGAGGCGGCGCAGTGGGCGCAAACACAAGAACCGAATATCAGATATCCCCGGACGAAGCTGTCGAATGGCTGTTGGCCATGCCTGCCGCGTTGCAAGGCGTCGAGCTTCAGTCGTGTGAGTCGGATCAACGTGTCCGTCAGCTGCAAACGTTGGTCGACGCAGCCCGGGTGGCTCAATCAGCACTAACTGGCCTTATAACCAGAGTCGGGTTGATTGGCCGAGCGAACGAACCAGCCTCCGCCCAGCAGCTGCTGCAGGGCCGCGCTCGCTCAGTGCGGGCCAGCACCGCTCGGCGAGACGCCGAGCGAGTTGAAGCCGCTGCCAGCCTGAGCCACTTCACCGAAGGCGCCACACAAGGTCACATCGGTGGAGATCAGTTGGACTCGCTGGCGCGGGCTAGCAAACGATTAAGCGACGACGAACGCCAACACTTGAACACCGCCGAGTTGGCTAAGGCTGCAGTCGACCTCCCGGCCGACGAATTCGATCGACGGGTCAAAGCGGCCGCCGACCGAGCCCGGCGTGACCACGGCCTAGCCGACGCCGTCGCCGCCCGTAAACACAGTGAGTTTCGCCACTGGTTCGACCCGATGACAGGCATGGGAAAGCTCTCCGGACAACTCGATCCGGAACGATACGAGATCGTACACACCGCCCTCGACCGGATGGTGACATCACTGGCGGCCAAGGCCAACGAGCCAACCAGACAGAGCGAGCACCTGGCCGCCCAGGCGTTGGTTGAACTGGTTGCTGGTAGCTGCGGCCCGGCAGGTAGCGGTCGGGCCGGTCGCACCTCGGCGGCCATCACCGTCGTGGTCGACGAACAAACATTGCGCAGCGGACCTCATGACAACTCGATTCACCAGACCGTCAACGGGCATAGCGTTCCGCCGGAAACGGTTGACCGATTGTCTTGCGACGCTGTTCTGAGGCGCGTCGTACTCGACGACCGTGGCGTGCCGATCAACGTCGGTCGCCGCTACCGCACCGCCACCGAGGCACAGTGGACGGCGATCAAGGCCATCTACGCCAACTGCGGTTGGGACGGTTGCGACCGGCCGATCACCTGGTGCCAGCTCCACCACATCCACGAATGGGAAAGAGGTGGGCCAACCGATTTGGCCAACCTGCTTCCGCTGTGTTCGCGGCATCACCACCAAGTACACGAGGGACGATGGTCGGTTCACCTGCACGACAATCGCTCGCTTGCTATTCGCCAACCTGATGGCACACATTGGACAACGGTTCCGCCGCCTAACAGACGGCCACCACCGGTGAGGGCCGACCCCGACACGTCTATGTTCAGGACACTTAGCGCTCGGCGTCCAGGTCCTCCAGCCACGCTTGGAACATCAGCACCGACCACAGGCGTCGAGAGTTGTCGACCCCACGTCGTTGGTGATCCTCCCAGGCCCGACCGATGATGGCGGCATCCAAATGGCCCTCGGCGTTCAAGCGATCCGGTGACAGAAGATCACCGGCCCAGTCGGCCAACTCCGAACGCAACCACTGCTCGATCGGCGGCACGAAACCCTGTTTCGGTCGATTCATGATCTCAGGCGGAACATGGCGGTCAACCAAACGGCGAAGAATCCATTTGCCCGACGCAGACGCCCCATCAGGACCGAGACGCCACTCCATCGGCAGAGTCCAAGCGAAGCGAGCGACATGATGGTCAAGAAGTGGCGCCCGAGACTCCAGCGACACCCACATCGACGAGCGGTCAACCTTCTTCAAAATCTGATCCGGCAAGAAAGTGACACCGTCATACCACAGCATCTGCTCTTCAACCGTGTTGAACGTCGGCCAGTCAACCAAGTCGATCACATCAACATCAAGCGGCTCGGCCAACGGCACCTCGCCATGTTTCCAACAGCCGCTCAAGGCGAGCCTGGCGTCAAGCGGATCCTCAACACCAAACGACGCCGCCGCAGTTCGAGCACTCCGAGATCGTCCGGCGTCAAGCGGATGCAACGCGCTACTGGCAGCTCCCAACATCGAACCAACACCCATGCGAACCGGAACCGGGAGACGCCCAACTCGACGCACGACATTGGCACCGCGCCGCTGAGTCGGGTAGCCGCCAAACAATTCATCACCGCCATCACCGGCCAGCGAAACCGTGACCGACTCTCGAGCCAACTGAGATACCAAATACGTCGGTATCTGCGACGGGTCCGCCAACGGTTCACCGTTCATGGCGACCACCGCAGGAAGGACCGCCAACATGTCGCTGTAGTCAACGTCAACCTGAGCGTGCTTGGTGCCCAACTGGTTGGCTACCGACGCCGCAACCGCCGACTCATCCAACGAGTGTCCGGGGAAAGCGGCGGTAAACGTGTTGACCGGAGGGGTAGACACCTGCTGCATCAACGCTGTCACCAACGTCGAGTCCACCCCGCCGCTCAGCAGCGAACCGACCGGTACGTCCGACAAAAGGCGCATCTCCACCGACTCAAGGAGCACCCGCTCCAACTCGTCGACCGCCTCGTGAAGCGAACCGTCAAACGGCTGCGCCAACGCCTCGCGGATCTCGTCCTCATAGTTCCAAAAACGTTCACGGCCGGCCGGTTCGAAACCCGAGCCGCGATGAACGAACGAGACAATCTCGCCCGGCATTACTTTGGAGAAACCCTCGAACATCGCTCGGCGTCCTGGGACTGCACCGGCTCTCAGGTACCCGTCCAGCGCTCGGCGATCTACCGAAAACTCACGCCGCATTGGACCAAGCGCCACCAAGTCGGACATGAAAAACAGGCGCCTGCCCTGCTGCCCGTAGTACAGCGGC
>CALJMD010000267.1 GCA_937981915.1 uncultured Acidimicrobiales bacterium | reverse complement strand
GAGCGTCGGCCGCGGAGCCGAGTATGCCTTCAAGACTTTCAATGTGGTGAAGGGACTGGCTAAAGACCACTGCATCGTACGCGTCAACGATCTTATAGCTGTTAATGTCCGCCAGCTCAAGCGTCAGGCCGCCTACACCCCTTTTCGTCGCACGGTTTCTGGCGGCGGCCAAGGCGCCGTCAGAGATGTCGACCACGTGAACCGATTCGGCCACTCCAGCTTCGAGCATCGCTATCGCAAAGTCGCCCCTTCCTCCGGCCAACTCAAGCACCCGAGGCTGAGGAACTCCCTGCATGGCTTCACCAAGCAGCCCGAACGGCGACTTGCCCTCCAGGTAGAGGGAATGTCGGAACGTTCGAGCGAACTCCAGATTTGCAAGAAAGCGCCTTCGAAAGTTCGGAACTTCCGCCGCTTGGTTCCATTTTTCAGCTACCACATTAGTCATATGAGGGATAAGGTATCCGAGTTACTCGTGCCTCATTGCCTAAACCGGCGATCTTCATTCATGTGGCTTCTTCTACCTACTTGTCGAATAAGTTCCACCCCGCGAACGGCTAGAATCAGTCACCACCGACCAAGACAACTGCCGGGAATATACCCCATTGACTGTTTTAGCTTTGACCGGATGCCATCGAAGTGGAACGAGCGCTCTCGCCCGACTCTTGAAGAGTTCCAGCCTAGATATCGGCGACCACCTAATCGGTTCAGGCATCGGCAACACGGACGGCCACTATGAGGATCTAGAGATCGTCAGCATCCACAACACGATCCTCAACGACAATGGCCGGTCCTGGCAAGTTGAGAGAGAGTTCGTGCCATATGTTGCCTCGGACATCTGGCAGGAGATGAAGAGCTTGGTCTCACGGAGGAGCCGCTCCAAACCTATATGGGGTTTCAAGGATCCGCGAACCTGCTTGTTCCTTGGGCTTTGGCAACACTTGATTCCCGACCTGAAAACGGTAGGCATCTTTCGACCCGCCGCCGATGTCATCTGGTCGATGGAGCGCAGAAGCTACCTCGATCTTCAGGCCGAGAGACGAGTCGACGACCTGGAAAGTAGCAATTTCTGGACCAAGCCTGATCTCGGAGCCCGAGTGTGGACGACACACAACAAGGCTCTGCTTCGCTGGCAATCGAGCCACCGGGAGCAATCGGTTCTTCTCGCCTTCGAAGATCTTGCCAACGGACCAACCGTCCCTGCCGAGCTAACCCGGCGTTGGGGAATCGAGCTCGACACCGAGGCAACAGCGGATATCTGGGACTCGACCGCAACGTCGCTAGCGAGCGAACCGGTCGTTGTACACGACGACCAGCTAAGGGTCGAGATTGAGGGAGTTTCTCGCGCGCTCGAGGAGCTTCGCGCCGAGTTGAGGGCACATACGTCGCCAACTAAGGCTTCAGTCGGGGTAAGGCAGTGATAGTTCCTCCTCCAAGCCAGCTAGAGATGGAAAGACAAGTCGCATTGCTTCGTATCGAGAATGACTATCTCAAGACCCTGTTGCGTTCGCAGAAACGACAGGCGATGGCACCGGAGATCGGCCTCGATCCTTCATGGGAAAAACGGAGAGAACTTTCGTGCACAGTGTCAAACCTCAAAGCAGAGGTTGCCTCGCAGCAGCGAGAGCTCCAAGCATCGAAGGAAGAAATCACTAAAGTCATTGAAGAGCTTGAACGGAGCGAGGCCAGGAATCTCAACCTTCAAGCGGAGTTGGAGAGTGCAATACAATCAGCAGACCGTCGCTATTTGAAAATGCTGTCTGAACGGGCGACCCTCGAAGCCAAGGTTCTACAGCTGTCATCGCACCCGCCGATCGATGCTAACGCAACCTAGGCAGAGGCGTTAGATTCAAGATGCAAGGCAGTGAGGGCCTCAAGGCGAACGAAGACTCAACCGCATCGGTAGAAGAGCGACTTGCAGTCGCCCTAACGAAGTCGGCAGCGGCCGCCATCGGCGGGAAGCGAGTCGGAGGTCCCGCCTTCTGGGTTGGAGATCCAGCTCCAGCTGAGTTAGGGGGTGACACTGAGATCAAGGTAGCTCCTGCCTGGCAAGTGCTCAGATACAGCTGGTTGGCCGGCACGGAGTCGAGGCCACATGACCTCCATCAGACCGAGGCCGTTACGACAGGCGACGACTACACCAAAGGGCAGCGACCAGCCACACGACAACCGACGTCATCGGTGTCCGCATTGCACTGGGTGGGAACGTATGTAGGTGAACTAATTCTCACCGACCACCGGTGGTTCACTGAGGCATTTCGCGTTATCCGGCCTGAGGGAATCCTCATTCTCTCCTTTGCCGCCCAGATAGTCGATCTGGCCGAGATAGAGGCAACAGCCATCGACATCGCGAGCGGCGCTATTACGCTCCGACATCTCGAGGTTCTCAACCTCAGTCACTTCGGGTGCCACGAAAGTTCCAAGTGGGTATGTCTCGGCTACACCAAGTTGCGAGATGGTAGTGCGCCTAGCCGCTCTGAAGAAGAGACACTACAACTGTGAACAGGCGGCTCTACATACACGGCGGCATGCAAAAGGCTGGTTCAAAGTCGATCCAAAGCTTTAGTGCATCGGAGACTGATCTGCTGGGTTCACGCAGGTTACGATACGCGACAACCGGACGAGATGGTATTTGGCACCGCCCCGTCTATGAGGCCGCAGCCGAACATATTAGAGCGCTCGGCCGGGAGGCTGACGAGACGCAACGCGACCTGCTCATCTCCTATGAAGAGATGTACCTCTGGCCCGATGCTCAGATTCGCGGGATTCAGTCTGTCTTTGACCAGGTCGAGCTCTTTGTCGTCCGGCGATCATTCACACCGTGGCTGAACTCCTTCGTGAACCAGATGATCAAAGCACACTTGGTTACTGCAGAGGAGATCGATGAAGCGCTTGAGAAGCCGTCTGCGTTGGCAAGGCGCGCAGACGTCGATCATCATGTTGAACGCTGGCGACTGCTTCTTGGGGACAACGCGGTCGTGGTCGCCGACTACCCGGAGGCTGGGTCCGGTGACGTACTGCAGTCATTTGCGGACTGGCTGGACGTCAACTTCGACGGCGTGCCCAATAACCTGAAAAATCCCAATCCAGCGGCGGACCTCCATAGCCTGAGCATCCTGCTCGAAGTCAAACGAATCGTTGCCGACGAGGCTCCGGGTTTGCTTCGGGCCGCCATGTCGGAAGCGCACTCGGCCCTAGCCGCGCGGTGGCTAGATACACGCAGCGAAGCCGGTCCCCAGTTAGTCTCAAGTCAGGCCTGCAACGACCTGCTCATGGCCAGATCCTCGACTTCTGGCGAGGCCCAGCCAATCGACTTGTCGGAGCTTCGGGACCGACTCGGAGCAAGTGAGCGGGCGATGGCAAACATGATCGTGTCTGTCGCTAATCAACGAGAGACGTAAGAAGAAGTGCTCATGTGGCTCGAGCGGAGGGGCCAGACGACGTTTCGACAGAAATCGGAGAGCCCATCGTTCAGCCGCCTTATTTCCCTGTCGACGACCAGAGTACCTGCGGGAAGCAGACCATCGTTATCGAACTGATGATGGTGATGCATGACGAGAGGTTTCGTGGACTCGTATGTCTTGTGAACGGGCGCGTGAGTCGGGTAGTTCAGTTCCAGTGGAAGCGCCGTATACGGCAGGCGGCGACGAAGAAGTGCCAGAGCGAAAGACCACTGCTCGGCGTAGTATCGGCGGCTTTCGAGATTCTCGTCGATAGCCCCCAAGTGCCCTAGAGAACTATCGATCAACACCTCCCATTCCGAGGAGAACCCGGCAAGTTGATCGGAGGGGAAGCAGATTACTCCACTGTTGAAGTACGGGGGCGCAAGCAGGTGATGAAAATGGGTCCGGAATCTGACGCTTGGCGCCTCAAGGTCGAAGTGGCGGTAGAGAGAAGTCCATTCACCTTCAGACAATTGGTTGTGATCGACAGGCTTGGCAGCCACTGCATCTGCCTGCAACCAGTCACAAACGTCGCCGGCAATGACGGTGTCGGTGTCAAGTGCCAGTAGCACGTCCTCATCCTCACAGCGTTGTTCGAACATTCGGAGCTTGTTGGCTAGTGGGAAACCCTCTATCGGCGGGGTCACCGTAATCACTTCTACGCCGAGCCGTTCAAAATGTCGCCCTGTCACACAGTCCAAGGGTCCGACAGAATACGCGCGACGACGTGCTTCGACGAGCCGACCCCCAAACTTAATGAGGCTTCCGTAGAGAAGCAGGGCCTCAGCCCGATAGAGGGGATTCTGGTCGAATACACAGGAAACGACTACACGAGTAGGTTCAACGGCGGCGGACATATGTTTTACCTCGGATCTGTGCGGTCCAGGCTACTGCCCAAGAATTCAATGCACCTTGGGTGAGTTCGCTGCGATGGAACGAGAACCGCTCAGATTCCCCATTACATTCCTCGTCACCTGCTGCACCACTGGATCTTTGTCGAGTCCGTAGGCCCAGTCGGTCGTCCCGGCGTTGAAGACCAGGCCGCTTCCGCGTCGCATGACCGACATCACCGCATGCCCTTGCGCGATCTCGGCGACCGATTCGGGACTGGCGTCACCAAACAGGATCTCGGCCACGAACTCCAAATCGCCTGGCGGATCCAAGCCGGCCCACAACGCCTCCGGAGCCTCGCACCGATCCTCAGTAATGGAGATCAATCGGGCAGGCGCGGTAGCCAAGATGTCAACATCAACAGGAGTTCCGTCCTGGCCCGTGGGAACCGGCACCACCGCTCCGGCACCGTCATCGATCCATTTCAGCGCACAACCATCAACCTCGTAGCCCACGACAAACGAGCCTGACCCAAGCTCGTCACCTGTGGTCAAGCCGGTGTCGGCGAACGCCCAATGCCCAGGTTGATGGACGACGTAGGTACCGCTGCCGTCGGCCACCGCATCACCCACCCGGTAGTAGCCGCCACGGGTGAACGACAAGCCGGTCGAGAGGTTTTCTGGGTAGCCAATCTTTGGATCGGACCACAGGCCGGTCATCAGATGCGACCCTGAACTGCCGGATACAGAACTGCCGGATGCAGAACTGCCGGAAATAGGGCCGCCGGCCAACGGATCGGCGGAACGAGCCGACGACTTGTAGCACACCATCGTTCGACCTTCGTCTTCGAGGCGAACTTGCCAGAACATGGTGTTGCCGCCGAATATCGCCCACCGGCCGCCGGTGTCAACGAAGGAATCAACAGCGTTGCGCATCGGTCTAGACCAATATTCGTCATGGCCGACTGACACCAGCTGCCTGCGGCCATCCAACAGCTCGGGAACGAACTGCAGGTCCGCATTCACCGCGTAGTCAAGTTCGATGCCTTCCGACTCAGCCCACCGAACGAAGCGACGCTCCCAGTTGTGCCAACCAGCCGAGTTGGTCCACAGCGGATATCGGCCCTCAGCCTGATAGCGCTGCAGTCGACGATGCTCCCGGTCGGGTTCGGACTCGACACTGGCCATGCGGCCGTCGAAGTCGACGTCGAACGGGGCGGCCGGTCGCCGCAGGTAGCCCCGCTCGACCGGGCGGGCGAACGACACCCGATCAGCCCCGCTGTACAGACATCGCCCACCCCACTGGTTGTAGGCGTTGTAGGTGTTGGTGGACAACACCAGCACAGCCCGGTCACCCGGTGGCTCGCCTGAGCGGATAACAAAGAACGCCTCGGAGCGAAGTCGACCCGGATGACCGTCCCTATGACCGCTGCGAGCAGCGTCGGCCGGATCGACGATCATGGCCACTTCGTAGAAGCCGGACGGCCAGTCAGGCTCCACCGGGATAGCTACGGCAACCGGCCAGTCGCAGCCGGTTTGCCAGGCGTCATCCGACACGTCGTAGTGTTCAGCCGACACGTTGTCTCGCTCCCACACAAGATCTCGGTGAGCGCCCACTCGAGTGACCGTTACCGAGAATCGGTCGACTCGGCTAGAGCACCGCAGCGACACCGTCTCGCCGGGCAGGTAACTGTGTGGCCAGCAATACCCTTCAGCCAGGGGCCACTCGGTGTAGACGACTCCTTTTGTCATGTCGTCTCGCCGGGCCAGCTCACTGATCTACAACTCAACGACAAACGACCGAAATGCGTCGTTGGCGTCGGCAAAGTCACCGACCACTTTTGCCTTTGTGTCGGTGCCCTTCAACACTGCTAGGGCGTCCTGCTGGTCGCCGACATAGCCCAAGGCGAAGGCGCCCTGCTGATACCCCATCAACTTCAGCAGCTCATCGTCAAGTTCTCGTGCCACCTCTGGGGGACAGGCCAGATATTGATTTTCCTCCTGTCGCACCCAGCCGACGGCATAGGTGATGTTCACGCCGCGACGAACGCCGGTACTGCGGTTAGCCCCTCCCCCGTGCAGCACCTTCCCGTCGTAGAACAGCACGCTCCCCCGCCGCATGTCCGCCTGGAACGGCTCGATCGATTCAGCCTCGGAATCAGTCATCGTCGACGTTCCAGCACAGATGCGAGTGGCGCCGTTGTCGACGGTGAAGTCGCTGAGCGCCCACATCGTGTTGCATTGCACGTGGTAGTCGTCCGGGAACGGATAGAAGTCGAAGGCCATTTGATCGCGATGGAGTTTCTGTTCGGTCTCGCCGGGCTCGATGGAGATGATCTGGGTCAGATGCAGTTGGAACGTTGTGGCATGCCCCAAGAAATCGCCACACACACCGAGAGCAACAGGATGGGTGATTAGGGAGCGCGCCGTCGGACACCGGGCGACAAGCGCACCGGTTCGACGGGTGAACTGCCCGTCGTAGTGATCTCGGCCGGTAGCCGACGCCTCGACGAAAGGGGCGGCTTCGGATTCCAATCGGTCCATCTGTTCGGACGTCGCCGCATCTTCAACGATCGCATAACCGAATCGACGAAGGTGGCGGGAGACCTCAAGCGGGTCAACCGAGGCTGCGAAGCGGCGGGGATGGGATTGGGGCGCTGTCGACACCACAGCATTCTGACAGACTTGCCTCGATAGACCGAAGCCCAAAAATGACAGAAGCCGACTGCGGAACTCCTTGAGGCTCAAGTCCCGCAATCGGCTTCAGATTCTAGGTGTGTATCCGTGGATGAACTTGGCAGCCGATACGGGCTAGAAGCGTTTTCGAACGAAGTAGGTAGGGCGGGTGCCCACCGAGGTGGGCGCACCGATTACGTTCGGCAACAATTTCTGTGCCCGGAGGGTAGACGGCTGCGTCACCTTCCTAAGACTTGTGCACCTAGCTTGGTAAACGTTCATCAGGCGTGCCGCGATACCGCCGGAGCGACTTTTTCTCGGACTTTGTAGCTGAAGTCATCGCTTACGGAATTTGCGCTCGACCGACGCCCGAATCTTTGCCGTTTCTTGGTAGAACCGCCCTCCTCCGACCGACCTGATCTGTTCTACCCTGTAACACAGGTGGCAAGGAGACAACGAGTGAACGCTCTTTGGTCAGGCGACAACAACCGAGGATTGGCTGAAGGTGCCACGAGCGACCTGCCGCCGTGGCGGCCAACTCTGATAGATGGCGGCGCCTCAGATGACGCCGTCGACTCAGCAGCCCGTGATGACGCTTCCACCGAAGATCAAGTTGACGAAACCCTGATTCGCGACGCCCAGCACGGTGACGGGCTGGCCGTGGCCGAGTTGTACAAGCGACACGCCTCGCTTGTCCTCGGTTATATGCGAGCCAACGGGAACCGTGACGCCGAGGACGCAACCGCCGACGTGTTCCTATCCGTCATCCGAGGTCTCAAATCATTTGAGGGTGACGGCGCAGCCTTTCGCCGCTGGCTCATGACCATTGCCCACCACAGGATGATCGACGGAAGGCGTCAAGCAACTCGCCGCTCAGTGGAGTGCAACTACGACGAGCACGTCGTTGAGCTCGACGAGGCACGAAGCTCAATCAACCTCAACGCGATGACAACCGACGAAGAGTTGGTGCGGGCACTGCGGACAATCACGCCGGAGCAGCGAGAGGTTGTCGGACTCCGTTTCATCGCAGACCTTTCACTCCAGGACGTGGCCCACATCACCGGCCGCTCAGAAACCGCTATCAAAGCTCTTCAACGCCGCGGACTTGCCGCACTGCGCAGGGCCATGGCCCCCGACGACAGTCGCCGCCAAAGCCAAAGTGGGCGGATGTCTCCGGGCTCGCTACTAGCTGGACGCCGGGTCGGAGCGCAATGACCAACTTCGAGCCAGGTGACGCGGAGATCATCGACCGGCTACAAGCCGAATTTCGACAACCGGTTCCGACCGAAATCTCGCAAGCCCATCTGGGCCGCATCCAGAAGATCACGGCCAGTCAGGCCCTTAGTGTGAGGAACCGTTACCGGGCCAGCCTGGCGGTGGCTGCGGCCGCTGTAGGCGTCCTTGGGCTGCAACTGTCAACGTCGGTCTTCAACCCACCGGAAACGCTGGCACCTGCCGCGGCCCCAGCTCCAACAACCGAAGCTCCTCCCCTGGTGGCGCAGGTGGATCCAGGGCAACAAGAGTCAGACGACGGGACCAGGCGACTTATTGGACGGCCGGCGGCCGCGACCGACAACGACGATGATCCCAGCAACGACGTAGAGGCCAGCGTCGCGGTCTTGGATTCGGTAAGTGACGAAGATGGTTCGAGTGAACCAACGGAAGACGACTCACCGTCGACGGCTACCACGGCAGTAACCGGTAGCGCTGTTTCAGTGACGTCAGTCGACAACGACGGTGCCGATACCGACAGCGACGCCGACAGCACTTCTGACAGCAATTCTGACAGTGAGTCGCAGCCTGCCACTTCGATCTTGCCGACGACATCAACCACTGTACGTTCGACACAGGCAACCACAGCCAGCACCATCTCGACCACAACAACGGCGCCTGATACTGAGTGCGAGGAACTGGATGGCAAGGGCAGCAGCAACGCCTTCCGTCGAGGCGGCCCGTATTCACCGACCACGGCATCCTCGTTCCCCGGGCAATCAGGCCCGCCCGATTGCAAGAGCAACTCGTCAGCAGCCAAATCGAACGCCATACAAGGTTCTGACAACGGCCTGGCGCAGGGTCTGCAACCGAAGTAGTCCGAACGGCACGCGCTTCACAGGCCACACTTCGTATCGCCCCGCTACAGTCTGCGGGTGAGGAAAGCCAAGGCCAAGACCGACCCAACGTCTGGGGTCGATGCCGTTTCAGCGGCGCACGGTTTGTCGAAATCCGAGTTTGTGGTTCTGAGTTCGCTGATCTCAGCCACTATCGCCATTTCGATCGACACCATCCTCCCAGCCTTCGACGAGCTTTCGGACGCCTTCGACCTGGCGGACGGTTCGGCTTCTCTTTCAATCACGCTGTTCCTCGCCGCGCTCGGAGTCGGCACGCTCGTCTGGGGCCCTCTAGCAGACGCCTACGGTCGACGACCGGCTCTTTGGGTCTCGCTCGGCCTGTTTATTCTCGGTGCGAGCCTGTCCAGCCTCGCCGGTTCGTTCACCGTCTTCTTACTAGGACGCGTTGCATGGGGTCTGGCTGCCGCCGGGCCCAGGGTCATTGGCCTGGCCATCGTCCGTGATTGCTACTCCGGCGACGAGATGGCTCGAATCATGTCGCTCATATCGGCGATCTTCCTCATCGTTCCGATCATGGCACCGGCTCTCGGCGAGATCATTCTCCAATTCACAACCTGGCGTTGGACAACTGGCGTGGCCGTTGTCATCGGGGTGATTGCGGCCGTCTGGTTGAACCGTATGAGCGAGACGCTTGACCCGGACCAACGCCAACCAGTACAGGTCCGCCGCATCGTGGGAAACACTCGAACCGTACTCACCAATCGAGTGACTCTTGCTTACACCTTGGCGACGACGTTCGCCTACGCTGCGTTCTTCCCGTGGCTCGGCAGTTCACCTCGCATCATCAACGACATTTACGGCCGTCCAGACCAATTCGCAGCCTTGTTCGCTGTCAACGCCGGCCTGATGGCGTGCGCCATCATCGTGGCGGAACGGTTGGTGAAGCGCCGGTCCGGGGTGTGGGTTGTTGCGTGGGCGGCCTTCTTGGCCACCGTTGCCTCCGGCGGCTACGTGGCGGTGGCCGCTGTCTTCGACGGGGTCCCGAATTTCTTCGCATGGTTCGCTATGGCCTGCGTCCTGACCATGCTCAATGCGGCATTCTCGCCTATCACGACAACTCTTGCTATGGAGCCCATGGGCTCTATCGCCGGTGTGGCTTCTTCGGTCAGCGGAGCCATTGTCTTCATAGCCAGTGCGCTCCTAGCCGGAATCACCGATCGATTTATTGATGAGTCTGTCACTCCGTTCGGACTCGGATTCTTGGTGTACAGCCTTGCTGCGCTGATCGCCATCCAGGTCGCTCGCACCGCCTCGCCGCAACCGGCGACGGCCACTAACCCCTAGTCGGACTTTCTGGCGACCAGGACGACCTCGGTCAGGTGAAAGACAGTCGTGTCCTGCTCAACGGGTTCGCCGAACTGTGGACGTAGGAACGCGTGAATCTGTTCACCAGCCGCGTGCAACTCGTCCAACAGTTCAACTCTGGTTTCGCCAGCAACGCTCATGTTGTCGCACCACCAGGAGAACCCCATCTCTTTGGACATGAGCTCTCGATGTTCCACGTCAAACCCGTTGGCGACCAAAAGCCCAAGCCACTCATCGACTGACAGGCAACGAGCGTGGCTCGGGTCTCGCTTGCGTTCCCATTCGTTGGCAAAGGCTGCGACGTTGACATCATTGGGCACCACGTTGTCAACCAGCCCGAACAGCCCGCCTGGACGCAGCGTCCGCGCCACTTCAGCAACGAAGCGATCAGGACTGTGAAAGTGATGTGGAGCGATGCGGCAGGTGGCAACATCCCACGTGTCGTCACCGAATGGGAGGTCGTGGGCGTCGGCCAGTTCAACTTGAAGATTGGTTACACCGTCGTCGTGCGCCCGTCGCGTCACCACCTCAAGCATCTCTGGAGTGGCATCGCTAGCCACCACAGTTGACACATGTGGCGCACAGGCCAACGCGACAGATCCACCGCCGGTGGCGATGTCCAAGACCTTCAAGGTCTCGTTGAGATGTAGCAGTTCGACGAGGCGCCCCAAGCTGGCTCCCCTGGCATGCACGGCGCTTGTTCCATACGCCTCGGCGTTAGCGCCGAATTGGGCTCGAACCACATCCAAGTTCTCGTTGGTTTCCTCGATCATCGGTTTGCCCCCGTCATTCGCTGTGGCCGACTTGTCTGTCTGCGGTCCAGCGTAGGCGTTTCGACGTTCGGGTTTCAGCCTTCACACGTCGGAGAGAAGTTCAGTCCTCGGACTCCGAGCCGGACTCCAGATCGTGATGAGAGAGCTTTCCTGATGAGCTAGCCAAAAGACGTTGGCGACCGTCAGCCATATTTGATGCCAAGAGGTCACCGGCGCCTGATCGCGACATCCAGTCGACGGCGGCGAATCGATCGTCGGTGAGCGCCCGGCGTAGCGCAGCGGCTTCAACCAACTTGCCGGGGCTGTACTGCTCCCATTCAGTTTCGATCTGCCCATCGAAAATTCGGTAGGTGTCGCGATCGAGAATTGCGGCGGTGTAGGCCGCCAGCTGTCCATCGAGGCGGACGGTCGCTACTTCGGCTTCCCACTGATCCGCCTTGCCTGCGATCAGGCCACGCCAGAACGACCGCTTGGCGTCGTTGTCGAGATCAGAAGCCCGGTTCAACTCCTGGTCCCGGCCTCGACGCATCACTTCGAGTTCGTCGATGAGGTGCGAGGAGATGGTGGCACCTCGGTCGAACCCAACGTAGGTGGCGATTTCGGCTTCTTTGAGCCTGGCCCGGGCGCCGGCGAGGTCTTCGCTGTTGACGCTGCCAATAACATCCTCGACCGAGTGTGCGGTCGAGAACACCAGTCTCGGAACCCGTCGTTCCGGCAGCAGGCGACCGTAGGCGAACTTGTCGGCCAAAACTTGAGCGACCAAGTCGTGTTCAGCTAGCTGTTCGATGTTGAGATTCCAGCTTCCTGGGAGCGAATGGACAGCCTCGGAGACCGCTGACGCCAGTGCTTGAATCGCTGCGGTTCCCACTGCAGGCAAACCGGTGAAGAACGACACGCCGTGTCCTACAGCAACAACGTTGGTTTCGGCACCGTCCGGCCGGGTGGCCAGCGGAGCGAATCCGACAAGGTCGCCGCTGCGGTCTCGAATCGTCACGGTGAGGGGAATCCACTCGGTGAACGACTTCGACCAGAGCTTTAACCACCCCGACTTCATCATTACCGGTAATCGGAGCCCATCGACGAGGGCGTCGATCTCCTCTGCGATCTCTGCCAATGCAGAAAGACCGGTGAGGGAGTCAGCCTCGAACGATTCCGACGCGCCTCCTGAACGGGACGCCTCGGCTCCAGACTGCATCGAGGGGTGAGAGGTGTCTGTGTCGTTGGGGCCCGACCCAGGCGGCGGGACCGCGGGCGGAGGTGGCGGCGGGGCGGAAGAAGCGTCGACACCATCGGGCGACGGAGGCGGAGGGCCGGCAGGCGGAGGGGGCGGTGGCACCGTCGAACGCCGTGCGCTAGCCGGTGGTTCAGGCGAGTCGGGTCGAGATGGAGGGGCCGGCGGCGGTGATGGTGGAGAGACCCCTGATGGAGAAGATGTTGACGGAGAGGGCGATGACGGTGGAGGGGGCGGCGGTGGGGGTGGTTCCGCAGACGATGACGAAGCGCCTGCGGCCGTCACGCCGGTCAGGCCGGTGGCCCACGACGGGTCAGCTGTCAGATCGGCAATAACCCGCGACGGTGGAGCAGGAGAAGACGGCCGTTCGCCCGAGGTAGCCGCCGCAGGCAGCGTCGCCGTCGAAGGTGCAGGCGGTGCTGGCCGAGGTGGTGGCGCCTTAGGCGAGGGCGCAGGCCGGTCCGATGATGCGCTCTCGACAAGGCCGTCCTTGCGATCGGGTACGACGACCCGGTCGTTCGCTCGACAAAAGTCCTGCAGTTCTACCGGGCCCAGCGGTCGACAGAAGAAGAATCCCTGACCTCGGCCGCATCCAAGCTGACGGAGCACCGACACCTGCTCAGGAAACTCGATTCCCTCCGCTACCGCTTCAGCGCCTAGTGCGTCGGCCAAGTTCACGACCGCTTCCACCAGCCCGCTGGACGTCGATGAACGGTGAAGGTCGCTAATGAACGTTCGGTCGATCTTGATTGAGTCGACCGGGAAGTCGCGCAGGTAACTCAACGAGGAGTACCCGGTGCCAAAGTCGTCGATGGCCAGTTTGGCTCCGACCTCGGCCAAGCCTCCAAGAATGGTCTCCGCCACCTCGGAGTGCGACGAAAGCATTGATTCGGTCACCTCAAGCACCAACAGTTCCGGTGGCAAACCGGACTCCTCAAGAGCATCGGAGACCGCATCCACCAGCGCCTCGTCCCCCAACTGACGACCGGAAAGATTGAAAGTCAGACCGACATCCTCGTACCCATCGATCGAACGCCACGACGTCGCCTCGCTACACGCCCGCTGCAGAAGCTTGCGCCCGAGAGGAACAATGAGGCCCGTTTCCTCAGCCAGAGGAATGAAGTCGTCGGGTGTGATCCTGCCCTTTTCCGGGTGCTGCCAGCGGACAAGGCACTCCATCAAGACCGGACGTCCGGTTTCCAGGTCGAAGATCGGCTGGTACTCGGCGAAGAACTCGTCGCTATCGACGGCCCGCTGCAACTCAGAACGAAGCTCGACTCGTTCAACCGCCTCTTGGTGAGTGTCTGCTTCAAATACCTCGTACCGGGCTTTGCCCCTGGTCTTCGCCAGCTGGGCGGCAACATCAGCGTTCCGCATTAGCTTTTGCAGACCGACCGAACCCTCATCGTCGAGCGCCACGCCAATACTGACCGACGCCCGAATCGCCCGATTGCCGATCTCGACGGGAGTGAGCATGGACTCAAGCAGACGTCGTGCAACGGCAGTGGCCCCGGCGAGCTCCCCTACCCCGGCCAACAAGATGGCGAAGTCGTCTCCGCCCAGTCGACCGACCAGATCTTCGGGACGGACACACCCTTCCACCCGCTTGGCTGTTTGCAACAGAACTTCGTCACCGGCGTCGTGGCCAAGTGAATCGTTTGTTTCCTTCAGACCATCAACGTCAACGACCAACACTGCGGCCACGCCTTTGGCTCCGGCCCCCCGGCTACGTATCAGCGCCAGTTCACCCTGCTCGATGAAGGCAGCCCGATTGGCCAGCCCGGTCATCGAATCTCTCTCGTAGCCGAGACGGATCTGTTCCTTGCCCTGGTCGATCACGGTGCCCAGCACATAGATTCGCCAGCCGACGAGGGCGGCCACCACGATCGTGGCCACCAAACCGTAGGCAACCGGCGAGAATCCGATCAGTGCCATAAGGGCGGGGGCTGCCGGACCGGCGACAAGAACGGCAAGCTGCCCCTTCGAGGGTCGCAGCGCCTCGGTCTGTTCCCTGGAGACCCGCTCGGCATCGTCTTGAATATCGACGTCATCGCCCTCGTCTACTGCCAACTGTTGTTCGATGGCGGCACCAGCGATTCCACCCAAGAACAGCAGAATCGGGGCCGAGGATACACCCACTGAGCCGGTCTCGGAGACCGACTCCAGACCGGACAGAATCTCGGCCAGATACACACCTGCACCGGCGACCACCAACATCACGTTCGCCCGGAAATTCAATGAACCGAAGACAGCAGCCTGAACCATCAGACCGACGAGAACGGCGGCGAGCACGACAGGAGCCAGCGCTGAAGCCCGATCGATCACCGAAAGATCGACCACTCGGCTGGCCAGTATCGTCCCACCCACCGCCGACAGGGAGATAGCGGTCACCATCGACTCAACCGGCCATGAGACGGGGAAGGACCGGCACGACAGCGAAACCAACCGGGCCACCCCGACAAAGACCAACAGGTAAAACGGCAAACCAAGAACCAGATCGGAACCGACACCGGAGACCGCCGGAAGCCGCTCAGCGGCAAACAGTGTCACAAGGCGTCCGGCCGCGAGCACCGCTGATGCGCCGAGCAGAATCCAGCCAACACCGACCTCCTGGCCGGTCTTCACCGCTCTAACGACCCCCATAGTAACGCCAGCCAACAGCACGACAAGACCCACAGCAAAGACCAGCGAGGCGGTTGACCCGGAGGTCAGAAGGCAAAGCACAGTCAAGACAGCGGCGAGGGCCATCCAGGCGGCAGACAGGCGGTTCATCACGTGACCATCGGCCGGACCGAGCTACAAAACAGCAATTTCCTGTGATTCTCCGCCATGACCGACACGATTTCGTTGGCGGCCGATAGTCGGGCCGACGTTCCAGCGACGCCAGCGGCTACAACGAAGGTGTGGATCACGAAACCGCCATCGTCTGGCTTCGTCGAGACCTCCGGGTTTCAGACAATCCAGTGTTCAACGCCGCCATGGCCGCGGCCAAACGTATCGTGCCGGTCTTTGTCGTCGAGGAGCGGCTCTGGAACAGCCCGGGCACAAACAGAACCCGGTTCCTGAGCGAATGCCTAACTGAGCTTCAAGCCTCCCTCGACGGGCGACTGCTCATCAAGGTCGGCGACCCAGTTGACGTTCTACCTGACATTGCGGCCAAGACCAAGGCCGGTGTCGTCATTCGGGCCGGTGACGTCAGCCCCTTCGCCTCAAACCGGGATCAGCAGGTGGCCCAGGCCCTCCAGGAGCAGGGAGTCAACATCGAGGTGGCCGACTGGCCGTGGGCGGTGCCACCCGGAACACTGGCCACCAAGTCCGGAACGCCGTTCAAAGTGTTCACACCGTACTTCAAGTCCTGGTTACAGGCCGTCGCTATGACCCCAACTGTTGGACCGGAAGCGCAACAGATCGTCGCTGCTGCCGACCACGGTCTGAAGTCGGACCCGCTACCGCTGGTAGGTGCAACAGACGCCGCCATGGCTCCGGGAGGTGAAGCTCACGCCCATGAACTCTGGCACCAGTTTCTCCACGCCGATCTTCAGGGCTACAACGACGGTCGAGACAATCCTGCCGCCGACAGCACAAGTCGACTGTCCCCCTATCTAAAGTTCGGATGCATCCACCCACGACAACTCCTGGCCGACCTGGACGTGAACATCGACGCTCACCGCACCTTCGCCTCGGAACTGGCGTGGCGCGACTTCTACGCCACTGTCTTGCACCACTGGCCGCATTCGGCCTGGCAAGACTGGAAGGACGACCTCGCCTCCATCGAGCTGAACACCGGTCCCCAAGCCGACGAGCAGTTCGAACAGTGGTGTCTCGGACTCACCGGCTACCCGCTGGTTGACGCCGGAATGCGTCAGCTGCTGGCAGAAGGCTGGATGCACAATCGGGTGCGCATGCTCACCGCCAGCTTCCTGGTAAAAGACCTACACCTTCACTGGAGCCGGGGCGCCCGCCACTTCATGAAACATCTCGTCGACGGCGACATCAGCTCCAACAATCATGGCTGGCAATGGGCGGCCGGAACCGGAACCGACGCCGCACCCTACTTCAGGATCTTCAACCCGATTCGGCAATCAGAACGATTCGACCCCGACGGCGACTACATCCGCCGCTACATTCCTGAGCTGGCCGACGTCACCGGGAAAGCCATCCACCAGCCGTGGACCCTACCGGACGGCCCACCCAACGGGTATCCCGTTCCAATCGTGGATCACGGCGAGCAACGCCATATCGCACTCGAACGCTACAAGGCCGCCAGGAGCTGACTCGACCGTCGACCGGGCTCACAACCGATCGGCCAACGACAACGTCAACGCCGTTCCCACCACCATGAAGACTGCAACCACGGCCCACATCGGGCCGTAGCCGAACCGTTCGATTAGCAGACCGGTTACGAGCGGAGCAGAGAACACACCCACGTAGACGCCGGTCTGGGTGATACCAGTGGCCGATCCGGCAGAACCGGTGTTGGCTCGAACGATGCCGAAGTTGGTAAAGACCGGCCACACCCATCCTCCGGCGAACGCCAGCACTGTGGCCGCGATATGAAGGCCCGAAACCCGAACGGCAAGCAGAGCCACTCCGAGCACACCGAACGGCAGGATCAAACCGGCCACCAGAAATGGGTCACGGCGGAGACGGTCCAAGCGGAAGCCGAAAAACAACCGGACGGCAATACCGACGGCGGCGGCACCGCTCAACGTCCAGCCCGCGGTGGCCTCGGACAGCCCGGCATCCACACCAGACGACACCACCCACCCATTGAGCGCCCCAGCGGCGAACGCCAGAAGCCCACCGGCGACCGCAGCCAGAACCAACATCGGAGTTGGCGAACCACTATCCGACGAGGAAGTAGCTGAAGTCGGTGCTGGGCTGCTCGGCCGCAAGACCACGGCAACCGACACCGCAGCGCCAGCGGCGAGAACAGAACCCGCCAGATACGCCCAACGCCAACCGACGGTCAGTGCGAATGTTGGAACCATCAGGCCTCCGAGCAGCGACGCCAACGGCATTCCCGACTGCTTGACCGCTACCGCCAAACCCAGACGCTCGATTCGGGCCCGCGTCAACGCCAGATTGACCGCAGTCTGGTTGGCGGCGTTAGCCAAGCCACACACAGCCATCGCCCCAACCAGCAAACCAAAAGAGCGGGCCGCAAACCCAACGACAAGTTGAGCCGACGCCACAACAACAGTGGCTGCGAGGATCTGGCGGCGGGGGCCGATGCGCTGAACAAGCCGACCGAGAGCAAACGATCCGCAAGTGGCGGCCAGAAAGAACCCTCCGAGACCCCAGCCGTAGGTCGCCTCGCCGACACCGAACTCGGCCGAGACCTGAACGGCCAGCGCTCCGGTCAAAAAGCCGGGGAAGACGGTGGAAACGGTAGCCAGCACGGCCACCGCCATAACTCGCCGCTGACCCGGCGTCGCCGCCGATGTCGGGCCGACAGAGCCCCCAACATCGGCTAGGTGATTGATTCGTGCCCGGCCGACCGTCATTATCTTTCAGCGTACGAGCCTGCGCTAGCAGCGCTTTGCTACGTCGCCACGACCAAACGGCTAGCTCACGTTTGCTTGCATCCCGGTCGTCGACTCCAACCAACCAAGAAGCTCGGCTCGCTGCCGATTGGTTGCCGCCGTGCCCGGCAAATAGCTGGTGCCTCGAACGGCTCGATCATGCCAGAACGATCCCGGTTCACCGTCGACACCGCCGGTGGCGGCTAGCCAAACTGCGGTGTCGGCTCCCTGTTGAGGTGTGCGCAGAACAGGACCCACCACCTTGGAAAAGCCGGGCAGCGCATCGTCCACGCCGGGGGTGTCCACCCAGCCGGGGTGTACCGCATGGAGCAACACGTCAGGCGCCCACCGGGGACCCAAATACGAGGCCAACTCGACCTGCGCCCGTTTCGCCTTGGCGTAGGCCACGGCCCCCTTGTAGTCGTCGGGGGTCATTTCAAGACTGTCCACCCGTAGCGGCTGGCTGTACATTCCGCCCGAAGCCATAAGGATCACTCGCCCACCGGGTGCCATCATCGGGCGAAACAAACACATCAGCAGAAATGGACCAACGAGGTGTGAAACAAGGGTTTGCTCCAGCCCCCAATCGGCGGTGCGGTAGGTGTCGGACAACGCCCCGGCATTGCTTAAAAGAACGTCGACCGTGGAGTGATGCTGCGCCACTTCAGTGGCAAAGTCACGAATCGACTGCTCAGAGCCGGTGTCGAGCGGCAGGCCTAATGCCTGGCCGCCAGGAGCCAAAGCCGCTGCGGCTTCCTCGGCTCGCTCTCGGCTACGGCTGGTTACCACCACCGAGGCTCCAAGCTCGAGCAACATCGAGGCCGCGGCTTTGCCGATACCGGACGAACCGCCGGTTATGACAACAACTTGACCCTCCATCGATGGGAGATCGGTCCACTCTCCGGAGCGAAACGAGTAGCCGATCGACGAGAAACTCCCGACAATCGTTCGCTCCAGAACAAGATCTACAAGACTCTTCAACGCTTCATCACTTCCTGTGGCGGGGTACGAAGACTAGCTTCGAACCAGCTTGCCTTTCAGCGCCGACTCCAACCCGGCAGCGGCGGCATCACCGATCCGATTGAACACCAACTGCATGATCGGGTCACCCAATTTGAAGACGCCCTTGAGCTCAAGCGTGGCGTCGTACAGCACGGCGCTTCCACCGTCTCGTTCGGTTACCTCGATGATGTCGTAGCTGCGAAGTCGAGATGTCACCGCTTCGGCTACCACCCTTTTTGGCCGATCGAACTCGATGGTTCGATACACCAGTTTGGCGCCGTTGGCGGTCACGTTATAGGCGGTATCGAGGCCAGGCTCCGCGTCGTCTCGAATGGTGGCAGAGCTTACACCGGGATCCCACGCTGCAAAGTTTCGAAGGTCGGCCATGTAGTCAAAGGCCTCTTCGACACTGAGCGGAGAGTTGATGGTGCATACGTAGTGGGCCATATCTAGCTCTACGCCGAATCGCCCTGGTTCGGATGCCTCCAACACTCCTGCCCATCGATGTACGTGACCATCGGGCGAAAGGCATCATCGAGGACCACGAAATCTTGGCGGCTAGCGGTACCGATCACGTCATGCGAACCCGGTAGTTGTCCGGCCAACAAGCGTGCCTGATTGCGGGAAAGAAGTTGAGCCAGGAGATCCTGCGGGGAGGCGGCGGGCACTTGTGGTGCGATGGAGAGCGCCTGTCGCAGATTGGCGCCTGCGGTCGGTAGGTCAAGCAGCGAGCCAGCTAACTCGCCGGTTTCGGCTCGAGCTTCATCAGTACAGACAATCGTCTTGTCACCGATCAGGTACCGCCCCGGAGCGGCGCCCAGGCCTGCCATTGCATCAGTGACGAGGACGATGCGCTCCGGCCCGACCAGGCGCCATATCAGCCGCATTGCGACCGGATCGACATGGCGATTATCGGCAATCAGCCCGATCATGACCCTGGGATCATCGAGGGCCGCTCCCACCAGGCCGACCTCCCGGTGATGCAGCGGTGCCATGGCGTTGAACACGTGGGTTACCGCAGTGGCACCGGCGTCGAATGCGGCGACCGCCTCTGATTGCGATGCGTCGGAATGGCCGAGTGACACCACAATGCCTGACTGCGTTAGCCGCTCTATGGCATCGACCGCGCCGGGCAACTCAGGGGCCAATGTCACCATCGACACGACGTCGGCATTGGCCACGAATTCCGCCACCACGTGGCCGTACCGGGATACACCATCAGCTATCGCCGCCGTCGGATGGACACCGGCCTTAGACTCGGCCAGCAACGGGCCTTCGAGATGCAGCCCCAACGGTTTGGCCCCGAAGTAGTCGTCAGGTCTGGCTCGTAGCGCAGCGTAGGCGCGGGCACGGCTGCGGTCACTGGAGCTGATGATCGTCGGCAGGAAGGCCGTCACCCCGAAGCGCGGCAGTCGACGCCCAACGTCCCATATGGATTCGGGTTCGGTGGTGAAGTCCCATCCGAACGCACCGTTGATCTGAAGATCAATGAATCCAGGGAGCGTCGTGGAGGTCGGTACGGCCGACATTGCTACGTGACCCTGCTCAAGACTCTGCTAGGTGACGGCGCTAGGTGACATAGCCGCCACGGGTTTGCGGCAAACGCATGTCCAGCAGTCGAGACGCCACCACTGTTCTCAGAATCTGGGCTGTGCCTCCACCAATGGTGAACATACGCACGTCGCGGTACATGCGCTCCAGTGGGTTACGGCGGGAGTACCCGGCCGCCCCGAACATTTGGAGGGCATCGCTAACAACGCCGATCGATGCCTCTGCAGTGAAGATCTTGGCTTGGGCGGCCAGAGTCACGTCGGGGAACGGCGAATCGTCAGGGCCCCGCGACGCAGCGGCCCGATACGTCAGGCTTCGAGCCGCCTCCAACTTGGTCGACATGTCGGACAACATCCACTGCAACCCTTGGAACTCGGCGATCGGCCGGCCGAATTGCTCGCGTTCTTTGACGAAGTCAACCGCCAGTTCGTACGCCCCGGCCGCCAACCCAAGCGCCACCGTTCCGGCCCCGACCCGCTGACTGTTGTAGGCGTTCATCAGGCCGGCGAAACCGCGTTTGAAGCCATCGCCCGGGATCACCGCCATCTCAACCGCGATCTCAGCGTTCTCAAGAATCACTTCGCGTTCGGGAATGCCGCGGAGCCCCATGGTGGGTTCCCGCGAACCGAATCGCAGGCCAGGGGTTTCGTCCCGCACCGCGATGAAACCACCGATTCCAAGTTCGACACCTTGCTCGTCGAAGACCCGAGCGAAAATCAGATGTAGTCGGGAGACGCCACCACCGGTGATCCAGTGTTTGGTGCCGTTAAGCACGTAGTGGTCACCGCGTCGGTCAGCCCGGGTGGTCATCTGCGAGGCGGCGCTTCCGGCCTCCGGTTCGGTGATGCAGATGGCGGGCTTGTCCCCGTGGAGTACGAGGTCGGCGGCCAACTTCTGCTGTTGTTCAGTTCCGTACGCCATGATGGCGGAGATGGCGCCCATGTTGCATTCGACCGCGATCCGGCCGGTAACGCCGCACACCTTGGCCATCTCTTCGATGACCAGCACCGCGTCCAGGAACGACCGGCCTTGACCGCCCAGCTCGGTGGGGATGGTCATGCCGGTCAACCCGGCCGCCCGGAGCGTCTCGACGTTGTCCCACGGATACTCTTCGGTTTCGTCCACCTCGGCTGCTCTTGGCGCGATGACTGTTTGGGCAAGGTGTCGTGCGGTGGCCTGCAGCTCGAGTTGCGCTTCTGACAGCTGCCAGCCGGTTCCCACCGCTGAGTTGGCATTCGTGCTCACTGTTGCTCCTTACGTGACCGGTCTCGACGCACGTTGACGTCAAGGTGTTCGATGCCGTTGACAAAATTCGACTCGACGAAGGTCGGTTCCCCAACTTCGGTGAGGTGTAGTCCCCGGTCCAACATCTCTTCGATGAGTTCCGCCACCTCAAGTCGGGCCAGCGACGCCCCCAGGCAGAAGTGAGCGCCTCCCCCGCCGAAGGCGACGTGCGTCGGCACCGATGACCGCTCGGGTTGAAACATCAGGGGGTCGTCAAACACGTTCTCATCGAAGTTGGCCGATGCGTACCACATGACGACCTTGTCGCCTTCGGCCAGCTCGGTCCCCGACAGCACCGTGGGCTGCGACACCGTTCGGCGAAAGTACAAGATGGGAGACGAATATCGCACCACTTCGTCAGCAACCGTTGGCAACAGCGAGCGATCGCTGCGCACTCGTTCGAAGGCTTCTTCAAACTGGACCATGTGGAGGGCAAGGTGTGCCATCGATGATCGAGTGGTTTCGTTCCCGGCGAAGATCATGAGTCGAAAGAAGTTGGCGAACTCATCTCGGTTGAGGCTCTCCCCTTCGACCTCGGCGTTGATCAGGCGAGTTATGAGATCGTCCCTGGGGTCTTGACGACGGCGATCGGCCAACTCGGAGGCATAGGCGGCCATGGCGAACGCGGCCGGGCTGTTGAACGGCAACAACCGAAGCTCGGTGGTGTTGCCGTATGCGGTCGGTTCCAGCGGCTCATTGGCTGTTCCGGCCACCAGGTGATCAGACAGCTCGATCATGTACTGGTGGTCGTCTTCGGGGACACCCATGATGTCGCAGATCACGCCAATCGGTATGGGCGCAGCCACCGTCGAGACCCAGTCGCCACCACCTGCGGCTTCCAACTGGTCAAGACAGCTTCGCACTCTGTCTCGAACAGCCTGACGATACAGCTCAACGTGCTTAGGGGTGAAGGCTGAACTGACCAGGCGACGCAGGCGGGTGTGGACCGGAGGATCAAGGTCGATCATGGATGCCCGGGCGTCCAACGCGTCGGCATCAATGTCATAGATTTGGATGTGCCCGACCGCGGAGGAATACGTTTCGGTGTCACGAGACACCGTTACCAGATCCCGGTGTCGACCCACCGACCAGAACCCAGTGGTGCCGGCATGATCCGGTGTCCAGGTGAGCCCAGGGTCGGCTCGCATGGAGGCGAACAGACCATGGGGAATGCCCCCGGCAAAGGTCTCAGCGCGGTGCAGTTCAATCACGGCGCAGGCCAATCACAGTGCAGTTCAATCACGGCGCAGTTCAATCACAGTGCAGGCCAATCATGTCGGCGGAGACCACTGTCTATTTCGGATCAGGTCGTCTTGTACCTCAATGATGCCATCGCGGAGGGTGCTGACCAGCCAATCGATCTGTTCGGTGTCCATGACCAGTGGTGGGGAAAGCACGTTCAGGTGACCGATGGGGCGCACGATCAAGCCGCGTTTCTCGCAGGCATCGGCCACCAGATCCCCGATGTGAAGGTCTGGGTCGAACAGTTCCTTGGTCGCTTTGTTGGCTACGTTCTCGACGCACAGCATAAAGTGACTGCCGCGAACGTCTCCCACGATGTCAAGATCGGACAG
>CALJMD010000266.1 GCA_937981915.1 uncultured Acidimicrobiales bacterium | reverse complement strand
GTCGTACAGATAGTTGATGTCACGGCGGATGCGTCGGCATTCGTTGAACGCTTCGGCGTCTTCCTGCGATTGATCCGGTCCAAGCAGCGACCGTTGGTAGTGGCTGAGCAGATGTTCGATCAAGGTGAAGCGACGCAGCCTGAAGCCCACATCCAGCAACACCAGGCCCAGTCTGCGGACCATTTGCCGGCGATGCAGCTCGTCACCTTTCTTGCATTCGGCATCGATCTGTTTGCTGTATTCGGTTTCCAGCCATTCGGCGATCCGTGACTCGATCACTGGTGACAGACTGCGCACCACCGACATGTCAGGCTCGGTGTGCTCGGTGGCCAGCACCGTAGCCACCAGGTCGGAAACCATCGATCGCCAGCGGTACTCTTCCTGGCTGATGAAACCCCAGCCGCGGGTTTCGGCCACGCTGTCCGGACGCTGGGAGATCCACGAGCCGACCACGCCGCTCAGGTTCTCGTTGCTGTCGCCGCTGAACCGTCGGTAGTTCTCCTCCAACACATCACCGACAACTTGTTTGGCCGCTGCACCGTCGCCGATGGCGCGGTGAGCGTAGGCCGGTGTGACGGACCCGGTCTCGGCCACTTCGTCTTCCACTTGCAGCAGGGGGCGTTCGAACAGCACGTCGATGGCCACGCTCATTCTGGCCACTGCGTCGTTTCGTCGGGCCAGCGATTCGATGTCGTCGCGTATGTTTTCGGTTCGGGCCAGGCTGTAGGTTCCGGCAGTGTAATCCCACAGGCTGGGTTCGCTGGTGTTGTGCCAGTCCTGGTGGGTGGTCACCGGGTCGGGCTCTATATAGAGGAGCTTGCGGTCGACGGGAACCTGGGAGCGGCGACGTTCGAGTGGCTCCAGGGCGTACTTGAACGGCTTGTTGTCCATGGCGCCGCCGTCGCTGTACCAGCGTTCGTTGAGCCGGAGCTGGCGACCGTCGGGGTCCTGATTGGGAGCCAGGAATCGTTCCAACGCTGGGTCAATGTTGTCCTCGACACCAAGATGGGCTTCCACCTCGTTCCATTGGGCCGGGTGGAAGGCGGCCGGGTGGGCGGCGGTGGCTCGCCCTGCGAACGCCAGGACTCGGTCGTTGTCGGCGTGGAAGTCGTGCTGTTCCAGTGACTCGTGGCGGAAGTGGAAGACGGCTTTGCGTTTCAATTCTTCCACTGCCATTCCCGGCCCGTTGGACCCGTTGCCGCCCAACTGCACCCGCTCGGCTACGCCTCGAAGGTCGGTGGCGGTAACGAAACATTCGATTTGGTCGACCAAACCCACCGCGTCTTCCGCGCCGGAGATGCGCCGCAGCTCCTGCAGTAGCAGCTGGTGAAACTTCGATCCGTCGAGCAGCGACTTGGGGGCCAACATGGCGTTGGGCCGTATGGGGTCCGGGAGCGGTTCGTCACTGTTCAACAGTTTCAACAGGTCGGCTTCTTGATGCCACACGTCGCGCAGGCCGGAAATGTCACCACCGTGGGCCAACGTCTTGGCCAAGAAGATGGCGTTCAATCCGCCGGCCGAGCTGCCAGCCATGACGTCGACCACCACTCGTCGGGGGGTGCCGTTTGGTCCGGCGTCGGCGGCCAGTTCCCGGTAGACCCGTTCGGTTGGCGTGAGTTGGTCGTCGGGGATTCGACCTGATGTGGCCCGAACGGCGGCCAGGAGTTCTTGGCAGGCGCCGGTCATGTACACGGCAAGTGAAACGCCGCCGTACAACACCAGACTTATTCGGGTTTCGCTGTAGGGCTCGACCGTTATCGCCGGGTCGTCGGTGTCCGGTACGTGAACAGATGTGATGTCGCTGGATTGGCGGTTTTCCGTGGTGGTCATGAGGGCTCCGTGTCGCAGCGTTCACCCGGGCGCGGGCGAACAGTTGGGCGAGGCTGGAGGGAAGTCCTCGATGTGGTAGACGCCACGTTAGCGCCGCCTGATACATCAAACCGTGATCGAAAATCTGACCGAGAACGCAGTTGCCAGTACCACCGTGCGTGGCCAAGCATGGCCATGAAATGGAGTCTCTTGGTGGCGGTGAACTACTCTCGGGGCCACTGCACACAGGGGGTTTCGTATGTTTCATCGACCAGGTCGCCGTTTGAGGTTTGTGAGGGCCAAGTTGATGGCCACCCTTTGCGCCACACTCAGCGCTGCTCTGTTGGTGGCGGCCACTGTCGCACCGGCATCAGCCGTCGTGGACGACGAGGTGGGCGGCAATTCGAAGGGCAACCATGACTTGGGTTGCCGGGTGATCGAACCGTCAGGACCTATGCCGGTCGACGGCTACCCGCTTATTGTCTGGGCCGACGGTTGGTACCAGGGCAACCAGAACGGCGCCGACACCACCACCGGCTACCTGCCCGGCCTCGAGGGTTGGGCCGACGAAGGCTACTTCGTGGTGGCCGCCACTCAATGGTCGATGCGTGACACTGATGTTCTCCGCTGCCTCACGTGGATCACAGACGCCGACGTCGACGCTGACAGCACCTACTTCGGCCTGATCGACGAATCGAAGATCGGCTTGGCCGGTCACAGCCAGGGTGCAGGTGCGGTGCTCAAGGCTGGCGACGGCGAGGCTAACGGGAAAGCGAAAGGCCCGAGCAGTGGGCTCGGTTCGTTTGACATCACCTCGGTGATCGCCATGAACCCGTACGGCCCGTCGTTCTGGTCCCCGGCCGACATCGACGGTCCGGTCCTGTTCCTCGGTGGCGGCCAGGACACCACCACTCCGACCGATTCGTTCTTCGATGCCTGGGTGGAAGTGCGTGATGATGGACCTGGCGGTCTGCTGGCCGAATACGGGCCGGGCGACCATAACTCGGAGGCGTTCGGCGATCCGGCCGACACCAGCGACTTCGGAGCGTTCCAGGAAATCACTGAGCGGTGGTGGCAGGCAGTGTTCAGCGACGGTTCCGAAACCATCGATTCCATCGCCGACGACTACGCCACCAGGTCCGACTGGTCACTCGTCGACCGCGGATAGAACAGCTAGTTAGCCGGACAGAACAACTGACAGCAGGAGGCTCTTGCATGAATCGCTATGAGAAGTTGATGGCTCGCGCCCGAGCCGGTGAACCGATCCTTATCGACGGGGCCACCGGTTCGGAGTCACTCGACCGAGGCGCACCGGAGTTGGACAACGGCTGGAGCGGGGGCGCCGTTCTCACGCACCCTGAAATAGTGCGTGACATTCATCTCGACTACCTGAACATCGGAGCTGACTTCATTGCGTCCAACACGTTTGCCACCGGACGAAACATCTTGATTGATGCCGGTGTCCCTGACGACTTCGAAGCGGTCAACCGTCGAGCGGTTGAGCTGGCGGTCGAAGCCCGCGGTTCCACCGGCGACGCCTCGACTGGCTCATTCGATCATGTGGTGGTGGCGGGCGGTATCAGCAACTGGAGCTTCTCCGGTGATCGCCCGTCTCTGGCGCAGCTCAAGGCGAACACGGTGGAACAGGCAACGATCATGCGTGACGCCGGCGCCGACTTGTTCAGCTTGGAGATGATGGTCGACCTCCCCCGCATGACCGCCACGTTGGACGCGGTGTCCGAGGTTGGGCTTCCGGTATGGGTTGGTTTCAGCATCGGACCCGAGGCCGGTCACGACGCCTCGGCGCTCGGTGAACACATTGAGCTGCGCGAAGGCGGCTTGTTGGCCGACGCCGTCAGGGCCGCCGCCGACTACGAAGCGGTCGACGCCATGTGCATCATGCACACCGATGTGAGGCTGGCCGAGCGCAGCGTCGCCGCCCTCGGTCAACACTGGGACGGTCCGGTCGGCGTGTACGCCCACGCCGCGGCGTGGGTGGACGGCAGGATCGTTCACCACAATCTGATTTCGCCTGAAGACTACGCCGGTCATGTTCCCGCGTGGCAGGTCGCCGGTGCCACCATGATCGGCGGCTGCTGCGGAATCGGCCCTGATCATCTACGACAGGTAGCGTCTGCTCTCGGCTGAACTGGCTCTCGGCTGAACCGGGTCGGTTTGACTAGTTGCCGGACGCGAAAGAGGTGCCGGGCCGACCGAAACGGTCAGCCGGCACCTCTCTCGGGCGACTCAGTGG
>CALJMD010000265.1 GCA_937981915.1 uncultured Acidimicrobiales bacterium | reverse complement strand
CTCGGCCTTGTTTGCGAGGCCGAAGAAGCGGCGGCCCCTCACCTGATCGGAGTCGTCGGAGCTGACGGTGACGGCAACGTGCTGGTCGACGATCGCTCACCCGTTCCCCTGGTTGTGGCCAGGGACGACCTCGACGCTGCCCGGGCCGCCAACCGCAAAGCCAAGCATCGCATGGTGACGGTGTCGAGGCCCGACGGGCACGAAGTCGACTGGGCGACAACGGCAGCCGAAGCCATAACCGCCGGAGTGGTTGGCTTCAACACCCCACCGGTCCCCCAATTCAAAGCCAACATTGGCCTAGCCGGCCTGGCCAAATGGCATGACCTGTTGACATCCGGCACTAAAAAGGGTTGGGGCACGGTCTTTGGTGACGGCCGGCGAGCTGCCATTGGATTCACCCGCCTCTATGACTGCATCCACCACGCCTACACCGCCCCGTCCGCCGGGCGGCCGTTGTACGCCGACTTCCTCGACGAGGCAGCAGGCACCGGCCATCCCGACGCCGCAAAGTGGCGCCAGTCAGCTGACCTGTGGCGCGCCAGCGGTCAGCGTTGGTCCGACATCGCCACCCGAGTCGCAGCGGTCAGCCCAGCTATCGCTCGGTGCTGTGAAGTGTCGGATCTGCGGGCCGCGGACTTGGACACCGGCTCGCCGAGCCCCGACATCATGCGGGACGCTACGACAGAGAAAGCCGAGTTGATCGACAGCTGCGACGTGTCAGCCGTCGACGCCGCTGAAGCTCACGGTGATATCGCCGCAATGGTGGTCGACATCGTGCAACTCGAAACCGAGGCGCTCGACTTGTTGTCGTAGAACGCCAACCTGGTTCGAGTGGCGTGACGTCGACGTAGCCGTCAAGAACGCTCGGCCCCTGTCTGACACACAAGGTGCAGTGCAGGGGCCGAGCTCACTATTTGACCGCTTTCAGCTGGCGCTTACCTGGTGGTGAAGCTCCACCAGGTCCCACCGTTGGATCCGGTGGTTCCCGAACTGTTCACGGCTTCAACGTGCCAGTAATAGGTGGTGCGTCGACCCAAGTTGGTTCGTGTACTGGTTCCGCTGGTAGTCGTCCACGTTCCATCGCAAGTGTCGTTGTCAGTGGTGTCAACGCACACTCGGTAGGAGGCGGCCCCACTGGAGGAACCCCATGACAGCGTTGCTCGCTTGTTCACCCGGTTGGCCCCATCGGACGGGCTGGACTTAGCAAAGTCACCCGGACCCTCTGGTGGTGGCGGAGGCGGGGGTGGCGGCGGCGGTGTGGTGCCGCCGGCAGCGGCAACCGCCGCAGCAGCATCAACGATGCCGACACCGCACGAGGTGCTACCTCCGCACGTTGAGCCTGACGGGAAAGCCCGGGCCGTGTCCTGCATCAGCTGGCTGACCTGAGCCGGCGACAACGACGGCTCAGCCGACAGCATCAGCGAGGCGACACCGGCCACGTGAGGTGCGGCCATGCTCGTTCCCTGATACTTGGCGTAGGTGTCGGCTCCTGGGCTGGTGGTACCGGAATTCAACGTCGACAAAATGGTGTCGCCTCCGTCGGCGATACGGTCACCGCCGGGGGCGGCGATCTCGACGGTCGAGCCATAGTTGCTGTAGTAGGCCCGGCTACCGGCCTTGCCGGTGGAGGCTACCGATATGACGTTGTTGCATCCGGCCGGTGAGTAGTTCGCTGCGTTGGCGTCGCTGTTTCCTGCTGCCACCACAACAACAGCACCGGCGGCTGTCGCGGCGTTCACCGTGTTCTGCCAGGTGCTGGAGCACGAGCCTGAACCACCCAATGACAGGTTGATGACCTGGGCCGGATTGGGGTTGGATGGTACGCCGCTCACGTTGAGGCCGGCAGCCCAGCGAACACCGTCAGTGATGTCGGAGGTGTATCCGCCGCACTTACCTAGCGCTCGAATGGCCAGCAAACCGGATGACCAGTTGATGCCAGAGATTCCGGTCCCGTTGTTAGTGACGGCACCGATGGTTCCCGCCACGTGGGTGCCGTGCCATGAGCTGTTACCAACCGGGCAACCGCGGAAGAAGCCGGACCGGGATTCTTGGCTGGTGATCCAGTCGCCGTTGTCCAACGCGTTGCCGTCTCGGCCGTTACCGTCGTTGCCGATGGACGCATCGGAGATGAAGTCGTAGCCTCCGATGACTCGGCTGGCCAGGTCGCTGTGAGCGAGGTAGCCGGTGTCGACCACGGCGACCGTGATGTTCGATGAGCCCGTGGTGATGTCCCAGGCGGCCGGAGCGTTGATGCCGTAGACACCGCTGACGTCAGGGTTGGTCAAGTCCCACTGGGTCGGGTAGCTGGAGTCGTTGGGAGTGGCCAACGGAATCATGATTGTGTCCGGTTCGACCGACGCGACTCCGGGTTCATTGGCCAGGTTGGCCATCACCCGCTGCAGCGCGACCTCGCTGGCTCGCTGGGGCAACTTGATAACGTCGCGGTTGCCATCGAGGGCCCGGGCACGTTTGGCTCCCTGACCGGCTCGGCGTTCAATAGCAACATCGGGCAGGCGGGCTGCCCCTTCTTCGTAAACAACAATGACCTGATCAGTCAAAGGTGTTGGATCTTCAGCATCTGGTTGAGCCGCCTGCGCTGGTACGGCGGATATAGCTAAAAGGCTGCCGATCAGCGCTAACGCTGACAGCAACCGGAGCGCGACGAAGCTAGGCATTTCGTCTCCTGGTGGTAGAGAGCCCCCGATCAGAGCTCGGTAACCCGATGGTAGCTTTTTGCTTGAGTCTGGGCAAAAACGCCCATTCAGATAGCCTGCTTTGATGGTCACCGCCATCGACACGCTCCGCTTCCGGTTGGACGACTCGGCGTTCATCGCCCGTTGTCGGCAGGCGTTGGCAGACGAAGGCGCCCTAGTGCTCCCCGGCTTCTTCACTGACCACCTGGTTGAAGCCGTACTGGCCGATGCACTACCTCGTATCGACGATGCGTTCTTCACGGTTGACGCCACCCACAGCGTGTACCTCACGCCGCCAGACCCACAATTGGGTGGCGAGCATCCCTTCAATCGGCAGGTGACAAGCACCAAAGGTTGTCTGGCTCACGATCAGGTACCGACGCGCTCACCGTTGCATACCGTGTATGAGTCGGACCAGTTCAGACAGTTCCTGTGTGACGTCCTCGGGTTGGAGTCGATCCACCCGTACGCCGACACGGTGTCGGGCATCAACGTTCATTTCCATCTTGATGGCCAAGAGTTGGGCTGGCACTTCGACAATTCGTCGTTTGCGGTCACTGCTCTTATGCAGGCACCGGAGTCCGGGGGACGGTTCGAATACGTGGCCGAGGTTCGTGACGCTGACGCTCACGGCGAAGCGGACCGGATGAACTTTGACGGGGTGGCGGCAGTGTTGGATGGCGAGGCCGACGTTCAGGAACTCTCGTTTGAACCAGGCGACCTCGTGCTGTTCCGGGGCCGCAACTCGATGCATCGGGTGACGCCTAGCCGCGGATCAGTTCCACGGGTGCTGGTGGTGTTCGCCTACAACACCGAACCCGGCGTCGGCCTGTCCGAGTCGGCCAAGCTCACCTTCTACGGACGGTCGGAGTAGCTTCTAGCCGGCCGATTCGGTCACGATCCACGAGAACAGCGGATCTTTCGCCATTGTGGGCAGCTTCTCGGCATGCCATTGCACGGCCACAATCCGCTCGTCAGCGTTTTCGATGGCTTCGATCACGTCGTCGTCGCTGGCCCAGCCGACAGCTTGGAGACCGTCTCCCAACTGGTCCACCGCTTGGTGATGCAACGAGTTGACCGGCAGTTCGTTGTCGGTCAGGCCGTCGCCAAACAGACCACCGATGGTTGACGTCGGCTCCAAGCGCACACCGTGTGCATGGTCGGCCGGGTTCTGCTCGAACTTGGCGTGGGCCGGAAGATGCTGATGCAGTGTCCCTCCGAGTGCCACGTTAATGACCTGCAAGCCACGGCAGATTCCCAGGATTGGTTTGCCGGCCGCTTGCGCCGCTTCGAACAACTTGAATTCGAATACGTCTCGCGTCTCGTCCACCATGACTTCGTCGTGGCGATCCTGGCCGTAGCGCGCCGGGTCGACATCGGGTCCACCGGGAAGGAGAAGACCGTCGAGCCGATCGACGATTCGTGCCGGGTCGATTTCGCGTGGAAGCATGACCGGCAGACCCCCGGCTTGCATGACTGCGACGGCATAGTCTTCGAAGTACACCTCGAGGTTCAGCTCGGCGTACGAGTCGAACCAGCCTGACAGGTCCTTGGCCTTATACCGGTAGCCGGGAATACCGATCAGGGGCCCGGCCTCGCTGTTTCCGCTCATTGTCAACGACCTCCCAGTTGACCGTTCCACCGGTGGCGGAATGGTCTCGTGACTGAAGGCTACCGGCCCTTGCTGCTAGGTTTTCGATTGCGGGGATCAACGCATTCGGGGGACAGTTGGATGAGCGGACCGAAGTCGAAACGGGTGGCAGCGCGTGGCTTGACATGGCTGGCGGCGACGCTACTACTTGCCGGCTGCAGCCTGTTCAGCCGCCCCGCCGACCCAGTGGCGGAGACCACCGAGACGACCTCGACCCCGAACATCACCGCCGCGCAGGTTGAGACGGTGACAACGGCCGCAGAGGTTGAACTAACAGTCGACCTGTTCAACGACGGTGTGTTCTGCGACGGTACCGATCAACGAGCTGCCATACTTTTCGGAGCCGTCCCCGGCGAGACGATTGCCTTCGAGTCTCCTATGCCGGTCGACATTCCGGACGGGGTTGCCGACAATCAGGGAACGTTTCAACTCCAGTGGCAGTGCGAACCTCACGAGACTGCATTGTTCTGGGATGTCACCGCTTCCACCGACTCCGGCGGCTCGATTGATTTCCGAATCCAGGGTGCCTACACCGACCCGGCCGCCGATCGTGTCTTAGAGTACGCGCAGGGGTCGACCCCATTGTTCTGCGACGGGGTCCGACGAATCATCGGCTACGTGACTAAAGCCGAGCCGCTTGAGGCGGTGACGTTCTCGTCGCCTGAGGCATCGAGTCTCGTTGGTGGTAGCGCCGACGCCGAGGGACGCGTCGAGGTGTATTGGCAGTGCCTTCCGGAGGACACGGGACGCTCCTGGTCTGTTCGTGCGGCAGGGACCCGATCGGGACGGTCCGTTACCTTCGACGTCACCGGGGAGGCCCCGGTCGCCCTGGAAGAGGGTCCGATCCAAGTAGAGATGTTGGAGAACCCGTTCACGTGCGATCGTTCGCGGCGACCGGTGGCCAAGCTGAGCAACGTCACTCCGCGCGTGCAGGTCGAGTTCGAGGCTTCCCCTTCGGCCGGGCAGCTCGACAGTGCGAGGGCCAACGGCGACGGTGACCTGACGTTGTATTGGCTGTGCGACCGAAGCCAGGACGGCACCGAGTGGACCATTACCGCAGTGGAACAGACAACGGTTGGCACCGATCAACGTTCCGCTTCGATCGCCTTCGCTGCTGTCGCTCCACCCAATCGCACCGCGGTGTCCCTGGTTGAAGATCCGTTCATCTGCGATGGGACACGCCACCCGGTGGCCACCCTGTCCAACTTCTTGACCAACGAGTTCATTGATTTCACCTCACCTCAAAGTGAAGGCTTACGTCAGGGGCAAGCCGACGCAGACGGCGGGCTCACCGTGAACTGGCAGTGCACCACCGACGACGTCGGAAGCCAGTGGGAAGTGACCGCAACCGGAGCCACCTCGGGAGTGGACATCACCTTTACCATCACCGCCGCCGTCCCGGCCGACTAGCCTGACCCACCGCCAGCGACCAACGAACTTAGCCGCAGCCGGAGACAGTCAGGTCGACGACAACCGGTAGGTGATCTGAACCGAGCGCCGGTCCGAGTCGGCGGTCAAACGAGCACATGCCCGGTGACGTCAACACATGGTCGATCCCGATACGTCCGGTGAACGACAGACTGTCAGGCCACGTTCCCTTCAACCCGGCGCCGTCGGCGGCGTCGTTCAAGTCGACCTGGTCGGTCAAGCGTCGATAGACGGGCGACCAGCGGGTGGCGTTCAGGTCACCGGTGATCACCACGGGCCCGTCGTGAGCCAGGGCGACCTCGGCGGCCAAATCAACTTGCTCATTGGCCGTAGCCACGCCCGACGGGAACGTCGGAGTGAGGGCGTGCAAGCTGTACAGCAGAAGATCCTGATCATCGATCCGGACGGTGGCGGCAATCGCTGGGTAGAACTCCAACCCGCTCACCGCCACGTCAACAATCTCCACGTCGGGAGCAGCGAACATCATGATCCCGTAGGTTCCCGGCTGCGTCGTGTCGGTGTCGAGCAGCATCCAGTCCGACAGCGCCGCTTCCATCGCTTGGCCCCATTCGGGTGTCACCTCTTGGAGCACGATGACGTCGGCATCTTGTTGTGACACCCATTCACCAACGTCGGCGTAGTTGGTGTTGAAGGCCAGCACGTTGAAGTGGAGCAGCCGAAGCTGATCACCTTCCGGCTCGCCGCTACTGGTGCCAATCATCAGCGGCGCCAGAGCAATCGCCTGCCAAATGAACAAGGCCGCCGCCACCGCGACCGTCTTGGGGGAACGAAGGATAACGGCAGCCACTGCTGCGATCAGAAACAGCGCGGCGTATTGAAGCCGGAACGGGGCGAACAAGTCCGTCGGCCAGAACAGCCAGCGGCTGGCGAACCCGAGAAGGGCGGCCACCCCAGTGCCGAACAAACATAGGTTGA
>CALJMD010000264.1 GCA_937981915.1 uncultured Acidimicrobiales bacterium | reverse complement strand
GAGTTCTTACCGCCGTAAGCCGATGAGTGCGCCGTCCTCCTCAGGAGCACAACTGTGGCTCGACCCTGGCTTTGGCGCATCTGGCGACATGTTGCTGGGCTGTCTGGTCGGACTCGGCGCTCCCCTGGACGAGCTCATCGCCGGACTACGTTCGCTGCCGATTGGCGACGGCTGGAGCCTCACCCACTCCACGGTGACTCGCAACGGACTGTCCGCCGACCGTGTCGTAGTGGAAACCGAAGAATCGCACCACCATCGAACCTGGTCCTCCATCGACACCATGCTGGCTGAAGCCGGAGAGGCCGGCGGACTTCCGAGCATCGTGGCGGCGGCCGCCCGACGCACCTTCCGCCGACTGGGCGAAGTCGAAGCCGAAATGCACAGCGTCTCCATCGACGAGGTTCACTTCCATGAGGTCGGAGCGCTCGACGCCATCATCGATATCACCGGAGTCTGGCTGGCGGTGGATCTTCTCAGGGGCCAAAACGGTGAACTGGTCATAGGCTCCGGCCCGGTCGGACTCGGCCACGGCACTGTTACGGCCGCTCACGGTCTGCTACCGGTTCCGGCACCGGCCACTGCCGCCATCCTCACCGGTGCCCCCGTCACCTCCGCCGGCACGGGTGAGACGGTAACGCCGACCGGTGCGGCGCTGCTCACCACGATGGCCGATAACTGGGGCCCGCTACCCGCCGGCCGGTTGGCCGCCGTCAGCCGAGGAGCCGGAGGTCGCGACCCTGACGGCTACCCGAATGTCATCTCGGCCTACCTCGTTCGTCCCGACGACTCGTCGCTCAACGCGGCACCGCAGGCCCTCATCCGAACAACCACGGCGATTCTGCAGACCAACCTCGATGACGTCTCGGGTGAAGTGGTGGCTCATGTGATTGCCCGTTGCCTCGAAGAGGGTGCCGAGGATGCCTGGGCGTACCCGGTTGTAATGAAGAAGGGTCGCCCTGCGCATGCCCTGGAGGTAATGTGCGCACCCGATCTGGCCGATCGACTACGAGATCTGATCATGACCGAAACCGGCACCCTCGGTATTCGGCGCCGCCTCGTGACTAAAGAGATGGCTCCACGCCGATCGGTGACTGTCACCGTCGACGGCCAGGAGATCCGGGTCAAGGCAGGCCCTCATCGGGCCAAGCCCGAATTCGACGACTTGAAGTCTGCGTCTTCCGCGTTGGGTCGCTCAGTACACCAGCTGACTGATGAAGCGCTCGAGCAGTTCAGAAACACACCGACCGACGACGCCTAAACCGGTCAAACACACTGGCGTCAGGTCCGTCATTTGACCCCAACGCAGGGTGATCTGGTCGGTTTGATCCTCGGAATTGTACGGACAACATTTAGTGAAATGTTCGGGCTGACTAGCGCCACCCGGTGGGCTACGGCCACACTCGTAACCAGTGACTATCGCACCCGAGCCGACCACCAGCAACGCGGCGGCGCCTTCCGGCGTCGGCAACACTGCTGCCCATTCCGGCGATAGTACCGTCGAACCCGATGGGTTGGCGGTTGACAGCGAGCAGTTCGAAATGGCGGTTCGAGGCGACATTCGGTATCGGGTCGGACGAGCCTGGCGCGAAATGCGACGGGGTGCAGCCGCCATTGCCGTCAAGGACTATTTCTACGGATCAAGCCATCACGGCGAACTAGATCTGGCCTTGGCCGATGCGCTGACCGTCGTATGCCAGCAGGGCCCGATACGTATGGGTGAGCTGGCCGAGGCCCTGCATATCACCCCGGCCTCAACCACCCGTGCTGTTCATTGCCTGGTCGACCGGGGTTTCGTAGAGCGAGAACCGGTGGCGGAAGACCAGCGTTCCGTTCAGGTGCGGGTGACCAAGGCCGGACAAGCCCGCTTTAACGAAATGAGCACCAAGATTCAGCAGGGCATGACACTGGTGCTGTCCGAATTCTCCGCCGAGGAACAAGAACAGCTCGCCGGTTACCTCGATCGTTTCGTGGCTGCTGTGGAACAGCTAGCGTCCACCGCGAAACAAGATTCGAACTCCAGCTCTTCAACAACCGGCTAGACAGGCGTCGCAGCTGAGCGCGGGCCTTTGGCGAATCTCGCTCACGGTGAAGCTGTGCGCTACCGTCTGAGGCGTGAAAGCAGCTGTACTCAATCAGATCCCCGGTCGACTTGATATCGAAGACGTCGACATTGACAACCCCGGACCGCGTGAGGTCCTGATAGAAACAAAGGCCGCCGGTCTCTGCCATTCCGATCTCCACTTCATGGAGGGCCTCTATCAATACCCGTGTCCAGCGGTTTTGGGACACGAGTCCGCCGGGGTCGTTCTCGAGGTCGGCGCCGATGTGACCTACGTACAACCGGGCGACCATGTGATCACCTGCCTCTCGGCGTTCTGCGGTTCCTGTGAAGAGTGCCTTTCCGGCCGCCCGTCGATCTGTGCCAACAAGAACATTGATCTGGTTCGCCGTCCCGGGGAGCCGCCGCGCCTCAGTCGTGCCGGTGAACCCGTCCACACGTTCCTCCATCTGTCCTCGTTCGCCGAACAGATTCTCGCTCACGAACACGCTCTGGTGAAAGTGGACAAGGCAATGCCGCTGGATCGAGCCGCCCTGATCGGCTGTGGTGTCACCACCGGCCTCGGTGCAGTCTTTCGGACCGCTCGGGTTGAACCCGGATCCACCGTTGCCGTCATCGGCTGCGGGGGAATCGGTCTGTCAGCCGTACAGGGGGCACGAATCGCCGGGGCCAACAAGGTCATCGCCGTCGACATGATGGCATCCAAGCTCGACCTGGCCAAAACACTCGGCGCCACCCATGTGGTAGACGCGTCGAGCGACGATCCAGTGCAGGCAGTCATGGAACTCACCGGAGGAGGCGTTCACTACAGCTTCGAGGCGGTGGGCCGCAAAGACACCGCCGAGCAGTGCTTCCGGATGCTTCGCAATGGTGGCCAGGCCACCGTGATCGGCCTCATCCCCGACGGGGTCATGGTGGAAATTCACGGCGTCGACCTGATCTACGAGAAGACGCTGACCGGTTCGAACATGGGGTCAAACCAGTTCCGAACCGACATGCCTCGCTTCATCGACATGTACCTCGACGGCCGCCTACTGCTGGACGAAATGGTTTCTCAATCCATTTCGTTGGACGACATCAACAGCGGATTCGACGACATGAAGGCCGGTTCGGTAGCTCGAACCGTCATCGAGTTCGACTAGCGAAACCGCTGAGATTCCTTTGAAATAGTGGATCAGCCGACGGCGGTAATCGAGCTGACGGCGTACTCCACCGCTTCCTTGATCGGTTGACCGCCGGGGGCCCGGCACGAAATGGTCGGCACCCGGCGGGCTTCGTCCACCGTCACGTCGAACCGTTGCTGGCCGTCGTCGGTCAACACATCAATTCGGGCTCCGTCATCGGTGACGTCAACTACTCGATGCAGCCCATCGAGCTTCCAGCCCAGTTCGGCCAGCACCGCACGTTCAGCGACCTGGCTCGGACCGCGCTCGGCTCCCCACCAACCCCGACAGTACTGGGCCGCCGTAGCGGCATCGGCCGTGTTGTCCAGGATCGCGGCCAACATGTCGGCCCCCAGGTACGCCCACATGCGGCCGTCGGGCAGCGTCATGGCGGTGGGGGCAAACCGGTGCCCTCCGGTGTGGCTAACGGCAAACACTCGAATGTCGGCGTCCAGAAGACCAAGCTCGTTGATAAGCCGCTGCCCGTCGGACCCACAGCACACATCGTGGCTGCCCTGAGCACAAACTAGAACCGTCGGTTCGTCGAGCAGACGATCACGTTTTAGACCATTGGTCGTGGCCGCCACCCCGGCGGACTCGGCACACAGTTCGTTTGCCAGGTCCAGCAGCTCGACGTCATCACGGAACTCGAATTGGCGTTCCCACGTGGTTGTGTCATGACGGTCGAAGACCCACAGTCGTTGGGGGCTGGTCGGTGTTGCCTTTCGACCTGGAGCGCAGGCCAGCACCCGAGTGAGAATACGGGCGTTCTTGAACACCGTGTCAACCGGGGCCAACAGTTCGTGAGCGAAGACGGGCTTGGGCCATGGCGCCGGCGTCTCGATGAGGACAACCCGATCAGCTCTGATAGCGGTGCCGGCTGGATCAATGGCAATTGATCGAGCGTGCTCGGCGCAGCGAACCGTCTCATGAGCGTCAGGGAGTAGCTGTTCGAAGACAGCCTCGGCGTCGCCGCCGAACCCCACTGGTGTCCCGTTTACCGTCACCCTTGTACTTTACTGGCACGCAATTCGTCGATGCCTGGTTCGGAATCGCCGTTTAGCGAACCATTACCTAGCTGGGAGGCCAGCCCGCCGGATGGATCCCGGCTCTCGCCAATGGCGTACAGCCCGGCGGTTATCACTGTGGCGATCCCCATCAACACCAAGGTGACCGGCAGCGAAACGATCTCGGCCAGAAAACCGAGAGGTGCGGCGGCGATGCCGAAACCGGCAAACGACAGCTGCATCAAGGACTGAACCCTGCCTTGGTGAGACTCGTCGGCCAGTTGTAGCGCCAAGGTGTTGGACAGGGTTTGGTACACGGTCGTCATCGCACCGACAACGGCAATTACCACAAAGGCAACCCAGAACGACGGGGCGAGACCGAACGCAATCACGCCCAACCCGAAACCGAACGAGCCGATCACCATGGCCGATCTGGCTCGGGGTGAGTCGGCTCGGCTGGCCAACGGAACGGAAACTGCAACGGCACCGATGGCGCTACCGGTGCTGATGATTCCCACCCAGGCGTCACCCAAACCGTAGAGCCCTTCGACCACGGCCGGGTAGAACGACACGTAGTTGAAGCCGAACATGATGATGAAAAACGAGGCCAAAACCAGTCGGCGTAGTGGCGGTCGCTCCCTGACATGGCGCACACCATCGGCGATGTCGGCCAGTGGGCTGCGCGAGGACGCTGTCGCATCGGTAGCCGGAAACCGGGGCATGGCCAACAGGTAATACACACTGATCACCGAGAAGATCGACGCTATGAGGTACGCACCACCGATGCCGAACAAGGCCCAGCCGGCCAGCGCCCCGGCGAGCGATGGGGCGAAAACCCGGGTGCCGTTCATGCTCAGCAGCGACAGGGCGATGGCGTTGCCAAGCTGTTCACGCCCCACAAGGTGTGCGGAGAATGCGACACGAGCGGGCCCGAAGAGACCGAACGACATTCCTTGGACGACGGCGGAGGCCATCACCATCCAAAACGCGGCAGCGTCAAGCAGGACGGCGACACCGATCAGAACAGAGGAGACGACAATGCCCACCTGGGAAACCACCAACATGGTTCGCTTGTCGAAGCGGTCGGTGGCCACACCACCCAGAGGGGTGGCCACCAACAACGTCAGCCCGAAGCACAGGTAGACCAGGCCTAGCGCCCCCTCCCGTTCGGTGAGGTCCCAGGCCAGCAGTCCGCGCAGCACAAACTGCATCTGTACGGAAATGAAGGTGTAGAGACCGGCCCACCACAGCTTGCGGTAGTCGTCGTTGCGTAGTGAGGCGAAGGCAGCGCTTTCGGCTCCGCGTTCCCGAAGGCGGCTTATCATTGCTCGTCAGTGTAGAAGCGGGGCGCTAACCGAGGCCCAATCTGAGCCCTCGGTCACAGCCCTAATCGTAGGTGGCTTCGATAAACCACTCCCCTCGCTCGATCATGAGCAGATGGGCGGTGTCGTCCTCGAGTACCACCTGCATTCGTGCCCGCCGCCGAGACGTCAACGGATCCCACCATCGCTGCTCGGCCGGCCACGGCCCGGCCCACCCGGTCACCTCACGCCAACCGGGTTGACCTTCGAGCCGGATACGAGACGGCACGGTGCTTAACTCTCCTCGCCCGCTGACCTCCACTCTGACCTCCGAAGTGTCGATCAACTCAACCGGCTGGGCGTCAAGACAGATGCGCACCGGGGACGGGGCCGGTATCCGGCCCGGCCACGGCTCGTTTAAGCTTTCAGGTGTGGCCGCCGGGCGTTCCTCGGCGAGGTCGACGGCGGCGGCTGGAATCATCCGAAGCTGCTCACCGGCAGCGAGGCCTCCCTTGAACTCGGGCACGGTCACCGCATCAGCACCGATGAGGGCTTGAAGCCGGGCCACGACCCTGGTTACGTCCTCGATCCGAGAGGTGTCGACTCCCCAAAAGCCAAGTTGTCGACCAACAGCGGGAACCACTTCATCAGGAACGATGGTGATTCGCAGGATGCCCGACGACGGTCGAGCCTGTTCAGCCTGGTTGAGCCAACCGTCCAGCTGCCAACGGGCCCGATCGGCCACCGCGGCGGCCGACAGTGTGCCCTGGTGGCGCCACAACCTCATGTGTCGCTCACCGGACTCGGTCTCGATCTCGATGGCCACTCTGGTGCAAGCCAATCCTTGGCGGCCCAGTTCACCGTGAAGATCTTCCGCCAACGACCTGATAATTAGAGCGCATTGTTCAACCCGTTCGGCCGGTGGTTCCAAAACCCAACTCACCGCCAGATCAGGGGCGGGGGAACGAAGGTCGGGAGGGTGGTCGTCTTCCCCACGAGCCAGTCGGTGAGCCAATCGACCTTCCGCCCCAAATCGACCGAGCACATCGGCCGACTCCAACGCTGCGAATCGTCCCAAGGTGGTCAACCCCAGGCGAGCGAGGACACCGGTGAGTTCAGGCATCTCCAAGGCACCGATAGGCAGGGGCGACAAAAACTCGGCGCTGCCGCCCGGGTCGATCACCGTGAGGTCGGCGACGTCGTTCGCGGTACAACGTCGAGCTGCCAGCCGGGCAGCGAACACCCCGTCGGCCACAGCAACGCTGACCCGCCCATGACGGGCCAGTGCCGGAGCTACGCAATCAGCCACCATGTGAGCCATAGCCTGGTCGCCACCGAAAAAACGAGATGGGCCTCGACTTGGGAAACCCACCAAACCCGGCCCGGTCAGCTCAACCCGAGGGGTGATCCCCTCCAAGGCTGCAACCACCGGCTCGAAGAGCCGGGCCTCTCGCTCCACCTCTCTTTCCACTATGGCCAGATCGGAACACCGCGCTTGAGCCTCCCGACGTCGTTGCCCGGTGGCCACCCCTTCGGAACGAGCCGCGGCCGAACAGGCCACCACCCGATTGTTAACTACTACCGCCGCCGGTTCATGTGCGGGGATACCCCAGGCCACTACTGGCCAATCGGGGCACCACACCACCACCATTCGTGTTCCCGGCATCTTCTACCCTGCCCCTTTCTGAAGTGACTGGTGTTGGTTCTTCTGTTGGATCGACTGATACGGGCGATGTGCGCTCCGTTGGTCAATCTTCAATTCCAGGTACTGGCCCGCCCCGGGGGCACGGCGACCGGACGATTCGATGAGGAGACGGCGTTCCCGCAGATAGCCGTGGCCTTGACCCAGGCCCGACCACTGCTGTCGAGCGACAAGGGAGATATCCATGGCCGTCGGCCAGTTCCGTCCACCGTCCAGATGAAACAGCACCGTCTCTTGTTCTCGTGCCCTGGCCTGTAATCGCCTGGCTTCTCTGGCCCGAACCGGGCGGGCCGGGTTGAGGCAAATCACGTCAACGGCTTCCACCAGGGCGGCCACCACCACGGCCCAACGTTCCGCCGGCGGACTCTCGACCATCAACAAACGGTTCATGGGCACACCGAACTCATGAGCAGCCACCAGCCCCAGTTCTTCCAAACCGACACAGGCCGACCATCGTCCGGCCACGGTGGCCGAACCAGCAGTGGACTCTCCGACCATGTCGGCCAAAAACATCATGGCCAACGTCCATCCCCCGGTGCCGGTGAAACCAAGAGACCAACCTGGCCGCACCATGGGAACAACACCACTCAATGGTTCAGATACGGTCCGAACCTGTTGGCTTCGTTCGTGAGCCAGCGTGATTGGCACCACGCGATTACGCAGGGCGGTCAGGTCTACAGCAGACTCTTCATCGGGGGCGGAAGTATTCGAGACCACCAAATCACTATAGAGAACACTTGTTCGATTGTGCCACTCGGGCTGGTCGAACTGCTCACTGCTTTCCTGTCCATCAACGACACCAAATGACCCAGCACCGACTGTTCATAGGTTTCCGGCTACCACCCCCGATCGCTGATCGACTCGTCGCTGTTCAACGTCGACTTCGCGTGCACGAAACCTCTACTTCTGCTCGCCCTTCCACCCGTTGGACCAAGCGGGAGAACCTGCATCTCACGGTTCGCTATCTAGGACCAACCGATTCAGAAGCACTACCGGCACTGGTCCGCCACCTGACCCGGGCGGCCCGTCGTCACCACCCGCTATCGCTGGCCTTGACCGACATCGGCTACTTCCCCGACCACCGGACGCCGCAGGTCCTCTGGGTCGGGCTCGACGCTATATCCGGCAGCGCCGATGTACCCGGCAGCGCCGATGCGCCCGGAACCGGCTTGGACCGTCTCCGACAGCTTCGTTCCGACATGGACGCCCTGGCCGCCGATCACGGCTATCCACCAGATCCATTGGGTTTCACACCGCACATAACGCTGGCCTACCTGCGAGATACCGACCTCTCCCAAGGTGCACCTCGACCCACCGGACTGCCGGAGCGACTAGCCGACGATGACCGTTTCTCCCACGACGTACCGGACGATCATCTGTTGCTGGACACCCTGACGCTGTTCGCCAGCACGTCAGGCCAAGAAGGCCCGTCTACACCGATGTGGCCGGCATCAAACTCGGCTGAAACAGTCAGGCCAGTTCAACTACTTCGGCGTCAATGGCAGCCATGGACGAACGAACCTGTTCCAGATGCTCATCACCGTCGTAGACGCCGACAACGGCGCCACCCGACCCGGCGAAGGTGGCACCGGCGTTGCACTCCTGAGCCACCTCGACCAACTCCAACTGGTGTGGCGAGATTGGAGCGAGACGCCGACGTAGCCGCATGTTTTCGGCCAGCAGCTCGGCAAAGCGCTCAGGGTTGTTCCACCGCAGCGCAGCCTCGCCTTCAACCGCCAGCCCGGCGAGGCGGTGCAGAACCTCTCGCACCGTTGCGTCCCCGGCGTCGAAACGCTCCCGCAACACCGAGTGGTATCGGTCGCTTGGCTCTGACGACGACGGACGGAACGCCACAAACAGCGGCGGCAGGTTGGCGTCATCGATCTGCCGGTACTCGCCATGGCTGACTCCAAACCTGGCGTTGGTGGTCATTCGACCGAAGTCCATCGCCACCAGACCTCCCATGGCCTGCACCACTCGATCCTGCAGCCCAGCGGTCAAGCCAAGCTGGTCGGTTTCCACCGCAAGCGCCACCGTCGCCAGAACACTGTCGGGCACAGCAAAATCGGAGACAGCAAAATCAGACTCAGCAAGACCAGACGCTAGGTCTACCAAGCATCGCAATGCTCCGATGATCAAAGCGGACGACCCGGCCAAACCGACCTGGCGGGGAATGGACGTCCGATAGCTCATTGTGAACGTCAGCGCCTTGAACTGCTCAAGCTCGGTGTCGTCTACCACGGTGGCGATCAGGTCGACAAAGGTGCGAACGGTGGCCGTCAGCAGTTGAGGACCGGTGCCGTAACCTTCGGCGTCGACTCGTTTCACCAGGTCACCGACTGACGCCCACTGGGGGCGGTCAGACGCCAGGGGCACGATCTGGACACCATCGGATCCGGCCACCTGAGAGGTTTCGAGCTCCACGGTGGCCGAAAAGCGGGGCACGGTCACGGCCAGCGTGCGACCGCCGTACCCGTCTGACGGGTTGCCAAGCAGACCGACTCGAGCCGGCACGGTGTGGGAAATCACGGCTCGATCGGACTCAGCACCAGACACCTGACAGCCCGACAATTGAGTCGTTAGTTGATCAGCCTTCGGCGCCGAACGACTCCGGGGTGGGAACCTCTACACCGGGCTTGTAGTAGGTGTACAGCTCTTCGAGAGCCTCTTTTAGCCCGACCGAGTCACCTTTGCGGAGTTTCACGGTCACCGTTTGGGAGTACACGTGTACTTCTGATGCCTTGCCGGTTGCGAACAGGACCTTGGCGATTTGGTCCGGCGGTCGATCGCGGTAGATCTCCTCGTCGACCTTGTAGCTCTCGTGCCCCATGCCGGTGAAACTTCGGTTCGTCTCGAACCGGACGTACCCCGATCGGTTGCTCGGCATCTCTATGACGGTTACTGGTTCACCCACGATCAGAAATGTTATCGCAGGTAGCCGCCGATAGCGGTCGTAGCCGCCTCGATACCGGAACCACCGAGTGGAGCACCCATAGCCAGAAGGCATGCTTCGACGGTGGCCAGGGTGCCCAGAATCGACGGCGCATCACCGTGGCCCATGTGTCCGATACGAAACGCTCGGTCCACGAAGTCGCCCAAACCCCGTCCCAGCGTCAGCCCGGCTTGATAGCGCGCGGTGCGGCGAAGACGTCCGGCGTCAACCGATCCGGTCAAAATGGTCGTCACCGCCGTTGACCGCGAAGCCGCGTCGGTGATGTTGAACTCAATGGCATCGGGAGCGGCCCAGGCGTCCACTGCGGCCCACACTGCGGAGGCCAACATTTCGTGGCGCGTCCAGATGGCGGGAAGTCCGCCCTCCTCGCTGATCATGTCGAGTGCTTCAACCATGGCGAAGAGGTGAGAAACCGGCGGCGTCCCGGCGTAGATCTCATAGTGGGCCGACGGGTTCATCCGGTCAGCCCACTCGGTGTAGCCGCTACGCAGACCGGCAGTCTCATAAGCAGCCAACGCCCGATCGCCGGCCCATACAAACCCAAGGCCGGGTGGGACCATCAGACCTTTTTGGGATGCTCCGACCGTCAGGTCAACACCCCAGGCATCCATTTCGAATCGTTCACACCCCAGCGACGCAATGCAGTCGACCATGAACATCGCCGGATGACCGGCAGCGTCAATGGCCCGGCGCATTGCCGGAATGTCGTTTCGCACACTGGAGGCGGTGTCGGTCTGCACGCACAGCACGGCCTTAATCTCGTGGTCGGTGTCGGCAGCCAGGCGGGATTGGAGTGCGTCAACGTCAACCGGTTCACGGGTTGAGCCGGGGAGAACCTCAACGTCCACACCGGACTTCTCGGCCATGTAGCCCCAGATCACGGCGAACGGCCCGGACTCACAAACCAGAACTTTGTCCCCGGCGCTCATCGTGTTGTCGATCGCCATCTGCCATGCGGCATGACCGTTACCAATAATGATGAAGGCCTTGCCTTCGGTGCCGGCCAGCACCGGAAGTTCTTCGAGGATGCGGTCACTGACATCAACCAGTGACCCCTCGTAGATATCGGTCATCGGGTGACTCATGGCCCTCAGCACCCGGTCCGGGATGTTGGACGGACCGGGAATGGCCATGTTGTCTCTTCCCCAAGAGAGAGGGCCCGGCTCGTTTCCGCTGTTGTTCGTTGCCATTGTCGCCAGACTATCCCGACCGCTCAGCGGGCGATCAACCAGCCACCGACAAGCGGATTGCCCGGCTTCGACTATCCAGATCACCCACGGTTGAAGCGCCAGCCCCGGTCCGCTAGACCCGGATCCACCTGGGAAAGTCCCCGAAACATGAAACCAACCATTGTGATCGACCACAGTTCAGGCCTACTATTTCGCCGTGGCGCAGCAGGTAAGAGTGGCGATAGTTGTCTTCGGCGTTGGCCTTTTTGGGCTGCTCGGTCTATGGCTGGCCTTCGACGACAAATGTGATGACTGCGACAACCTGACTGTCGCCGCCGATCAACCGCTCGCCCCAGATGCTGACACCGATGACGATCTGTTTGGGGTCGATTCCAGTGACGACGGCTTGCTGCGAATCGACGACGGCGATTCCCCCGATGCTGCCCTGACGCAAACCGACGATGCGGCACCGGGCGGCTCCACAGAAGAGCAACCGACCGACAGCGGTGCCGACGCCGACGAGTTCATAGACGACATCGGCGACAGCCGAAGCAACGGCGTGGTAGATCTGCTGGTGGACCCCCAATCGGCGACGACGTCCACAACAGCCCCTCCTGCTACTGCACCAACCGATGACGAGACGACCGACGGGGAATCGGGTTCCGGCCCAGGCACCGAGCCAGGAGAAGAAGGCGGCGGCGAGGACGGCAGTCCGACCACAGTCGCCGACAACACAGACCCCGAGGGCACTGACGTCACCGACCCCGATGGCACCGATTCCAGTGAGCCCGTCGACGGGGAAACGACTCCCACCTCCGACCCGTACCCGGCCACGGTCGACGGACCTGACATCTACGTCGACCCGGTGGCCGGAAGTGACGAGCGGGCCGGAGCCAGCGAAGCCACCGCATTCAAGTCGTTCCAACGAGCCCTTGACGTGGTCAAACCAGGTCAGACCATTCGACTGATGACCGGTGAGTACCGCGACGCTCGGGCACCGGGTGAGCTTCACTACTACCTCGGCCGCAGTGGCCGACCCGATGCCTGGGTGCGAATCACCGCAGCGTCCGGACACCGACCCGAGATTGTCGCCACCTCCGGTACGGCGTTGTTCCTCAACGCCGACTACGTGGAGGTGTCAGGGTTGACAATCCGGGGTGAAGGTTTTAGCCAGGCCAACTCGTGGGGCGTCGGCATTTCCGTTCCCAACGTCCACCACATTCGCATCGTCGGTAATCGAATCTCTGCCATGCCGGCCGGTGGAATCTCGGTGGTCGGCAGCTCCAACTACCAGATCCTCGGCAACACGCTGTACGAAAACGCCCTGTGGAGCGACGTGGCCGGAAGCGGCATCACGATCTTCGAGGCCAAAGACCACGGCTACGGACCCGACGTCGGCAAGTACCACGACCTCATCGTTGGCAACCGAGTCTTCAGAAACGAAAACCGAGTGCCGTCCAAGTGGCAGAACCACCAAATTCTCACCGACGGCAACGGAATCATCATCGACTCCAACAAGGCATCCGGCTACCAGAACTGGACGTTGGTGGCCAACAACCTGGCGGTTGACAACGGGTCACGGGGCATCATCGTGTGGGAGTCGTCGCGAGTGGACGTCCTCTTCAACACCACTTTCCACAACGCCCGAACGACCAACATGGGTGGTCGAGTTGAAATTGCCATCGGGCGCTCAACCGACGTCCGCCTAGCCCACAACACAGCTTGGGCCCGGCCCGGTATTCGGGCCGCCGTCTTCTCCGACGATGCAACCGTCACCAGCGAGGGCAACGCCTTCGTTACGACCAACACGGCAAGCAAGAGTGGCCCCTCTGACACCGTCTTCTCCGACGAAGACGCGACCGAGCTGATGGTGAATCCTTCGACGTCACTCGGTGCAGCCGATTTCCGACCGACGTCAAGCGGCCCGCTTGTCGACCTGGTCGCCGGTAGCCAGAGTGGCCCGGTGGCCAACGACATTAGCGGAACACCTCGTGGTGCCGTTGCCGCGCCGGGGGCGTTTCAACCCAACGCCTCGAGGGGCAACTGAACCTTGGTCAGCGTCAAAGCGGCAGTCAGTCCACGCCGCTAGAACAATGCAGCCTGGCCGCCGGGCGGCAGGCGACGCGAACCAGTCCAGACCAGGGAGTCCATGAACACCCACGACCGGCGATGAATCGCGCTCGGCCCGTAACCCTGCAGCGCCGTCTTGTGAAGGGGGCAGGGGTAGCCCTTGTTGTTTTCAAAGTTGTAGGCCGGATGTTCTTCGGCTTGAGCCCGCATCAGTCGATCACGGGTCACCTTGGCCAGGATCGAAGCGGCAGCGATCGACAGTGAACTGGCGTCGCCTCGGACCAGTCGGAGCGTGGTTGGATGCCCGACAAAATCCCACTTGCCGTCCAGCAACACGGCATCGGGCGCCACTCCCAGCCCGGCAATTGCCCGACGGGCCGCCAGCTTTTGAGCCGCCGACATTCCCAGGTGATCACATTCGGCCGGCGACACATGGCCCACCGCCCAATACTCGCACCACTCGGCGATGCGATCGAACAATGCTTCGCGCTCAAATTCGGTCAGCTGTTTGGAGTCACGAAGTTTGTAGATCCGTCGATCTTTGGGAACGACCACAGCGCCAATGGTGAGCGGACCTGCCCAGGAACCTCGTCCAACCTCGTCGACGCCGACGACGATTGGATGCCCGGCATCCCAGAGTGTTCGCTCCTCGGCCAAGCCGGGAGGTCGCACTTTCAACGCTTTGCGCAACTTCGGAACGGTGGTCCGGGTCGCGGTGGCCATGCATCGAACCTAGTGGCCTGACACCGCCGTGACCACCACTGCCGCCGCTTACCACCAATTGGGGCATAGTTCGGTATACACTTTCGTCGTGGTCCGGACCAAGGCGGTGGGAGCAGTTGTAGCTGCGTTTGTCGTATTCGCTACTTTCCTGTTTTTCGGTGACGATTGCGACAACTGCGACAACGAAACCATCGCCGCTGAAGCTCCGACCACCACATCGACCTCATCGACCGTGCCGGACCCGGCCGCCAATGAAGTTGGCGATGTGGCAGGCCCCGCGCTATCCGAAGCGCTGTTCGTCCAAGGCCAACTGCAGGGCTTTTCCACCTCCGACTCACCGCTCGACGCCGACACTGACGGCCTCGAATCGGCCATGGCTGTTCTGGGTTCGCTTTCTCGCTCCGCCGACGCAGACACAGACGCTGAAACCGATGAAGCCTCCGCTGACGGCGAATCCGATACCGGCGAAGGCCAAGAAGACGGTGAAGGCGACGGCGGCAAAGAGGGCGACGGCACAGGTGACGGTGAGGGCGAAGGATCGACCACCACCACGACCGCTCCGGCAACGACGACCACGGCAGCCCCAGCTCCGCCCACCAAGATCGACAGCAACGTTCCCGTCTCCGGTTCAAAGATCTATGTGAACCCCAATGGCGGCAACGACGCCAACGACGGCTCGTCAGAAGGCAAAGCACTCAAGTCACTGCAGAACGCTCTGCGTCGCGTGCAGGCCGGTCAGACCGTACTGTTGATGAACGGCGACTATCGGGAGACCCGACTTCCCGGCCAGCTTCATTACTTCATCAACAAGAGCGGCCGGGCAGATGCCTGGATTCGTATCACCAACGCTCCCGGTCACAGCCCGACGATTGTCGCCAACAACGGCACCGCCCTCATCGTCGAAGGCAGCTATATCGAAGTTTCCGGGCTCACCATCCGCGGCGAGAACTTCAGCACCAGCAACGCCTGGGGCGTCGGTATCGCAGTGTCAGACGTGCATCACGTTCGCATGATCGGCAACCGCATCTCCGGTATGCCGGTATCCGGTATCTCTATCAACGGCACCTCCAACTACCAGGTCATCAACAACACGGTCTACGAGAACTCCTTCTGGAGTGACGTCAACGGCAGCGGTATCTCGGTGTTCGAATCCAAGAATCACGGCCAAGGAGCCGACGCCGGGCCTTATCACGATGTCATCGTCGGCAACCGAGTCTTCCGCAACGAGAACAAGGTCAACTCGAAGTGGCAGGCTGCCAAAGGCAAGCAAATCAAGACCGACGGCAACGGAATCATCATCGACTCCAACAAGCCGACCGGCTACAGCGGCCGCACACTGATTGCCAACAACCTGTCCGTTGACAACGGCGGCCGTGGAATCCTGGTTTGGGATTCGAAGTACGTAGATGTGCTGTTCAACACGATGTACCACAACGGACGCACCGGCGATCAGCTCATCGGCGGCCCGGTCGAGCTCGCAGCGGGTCGGTCGAACGATGTCCGCATGGCCTACAACGTGGCCTGGGCCCGCCCGGGGGCGCCGGCCATGAGCTTGACCGAAAATTCGAACGTGTCGACCGACAACAACTATCTGGTGACTACCAACGGCAACAGCGCAGCCGCTGGAAGTGACAAGGTCTCGACGTCCAATCCCGGTCTTCGCAATCCGACCACCGATCTACGCTCCGCCGACTTCCGCCCGAGCTCGGGCGGTGGCCTGGACGGCAAAGCTGGTGGTGGACATGGCGCGGTCTCCAACGACATGACCGGAGCGTCTCGAGGTGGCTCGGCCGAACCGGGCGCATTCGAGACCAGCGCCTCAACCGGCCGCTAGAACCTCCTGGTTGCCCGCCCACTGTGTGTGTGGGCGTCGTCTAGCTGAAGCTGTCCCCGGGTCCTGGAGCGTCGGCCAAACCGGCTTGGGT
>CALJMD010000263.1 GCA_937981915.1 uncultured Acidimicrobiales bacterium | reverse complement strand
CTTGATCCCGACAGCGGTTTGTTGGTGGCAGGTGATGCCCTGATCGCCCAGGGCGGTGTGCTGGAAGGCCCAAGCGGTCAGTTCTCCGATGATCTGGACGTCGCAAATGAGTCGGCTCGCTCCCTGGCCGATGACTCGATTAGCACCATCTTGTTGGGCCACGGTGGTGCGCTGACCGACGGCGGTGAGCAATTGACCGGCCTGCTCGCTTCTCTGTAGCGCGTCCAACTTCGTTCAATGCTGACCGTCGGCCGCTTCGGGCTTTTACTGCTGGCCACCGGAGCCGTCGTAGCCGCCGTCTGTTTCGTCGTCGGGTGGGCGACTAACCGACGCCGTGATCGCAGGTATGCCGGGCGGAGTGGCGACACACTCGACTCGACTCAATCGGGGCATGTGGGCTCCATTACGAACTGGATCGGGTGGGTTGCCCTGTTGGCATCCAACCTTGGTGGATGGCTGGCCGTTTGGGTGTTGGCCGCAGCCTTTGTTCGTTCGGACTGGCGGTTGGCGTACGTGACCGACCACGCCAGAGCGGGTATCGCCTGGCCTCTGCGAGTCGGGGGCGTATGGGCGGGACCCGAAGGCTCGTTGCTGTTGTGGAGTTCCATGACGGCGACAGCTGGGTTGGTGGCGGGCTTGGTTCGACGGCGGGCCCGATCCGCAGAACCCGGAGGCACCGGGGCGGTCGGAGCCTACGGTGCGGCGGCGGTCGTAGCTGCGTGCCACAGCATTATCACCATCTTCTTGGCCAACCCGTTTGAGACACTAGACGCTCCCCCGGCCGGTGGCACCGGTCTGCAACCGGTGCTGGAGCACCCGGCGATGGTGTGGCATCCTCCGCTGCTGTATGCGGGCCTGATCGCCATGATGATTCCAGCCGGGCTGGCCCTCTCCTCCACCGGCCCCGGTCGGGCCTTCGGTCCTGGCCTCCAGCGTTCAATGTTGTGGGCCCTAGCTCTGTTGACCGCCGGGCTGGCCACCGGCGCCAATTGGGCCTATGTGGAGCTTGGCTGGGGCGGCTACTGGGCGTGGGATCCGATTGAGAATGCCGGGCTCATCGCCTGGTTGGTGGCGGCCGCAGGCCTTCACCGTTTCGCCCCCGGTAGAACGGGTGGCCGTGCAGTGACGGTAGTGGCGGTCTTACCTGCGGTTGGCGCCCTGTGGGCCACCACTATCACCCGCACCGGTGTACTCAGCAGCGTTCACAGCTTCGCCAACCAGCCCGGGCTGAGAGCAGCCCTGCTTGTTGTGGCTGGAGCCATCACGGTTTCCTTCATGGCTGCTGCGCTCACCAGTCGGTCGCCCGACACTGCATCTGTCAGGCGACCGCGGTCGCGAGACGGCGCCGTAGTCCTCGCGATTGTGGCCGGCATCGTGGCACTGGGGACCTATCAGCCTGCCGTGGCCGGACTGTTCGGAGGCGACGATGTGATAACCGGTCCGGGGTTCTATGCCCTCATGCTCTGGCCCTTGGTGATCGCCGGAGCCGTCGCCCGAGTGGGGGCGGCGCTATCGGAGGGCCGCCAACGTCTTGTCATCGGAGCGGCCGCTATTGGGGCCTTGGTAGCGATGGCAATAGCGGGGCCTCAGGCCGGGTTGCTCGGTCTTGTCATCGCCGCCGGTGGCGGGGCCGTAGTCGGTGCCGTCGTGAGCGGACTACAGCGGTCACCTGGCGGGCGGGGCAATGTTGAGCGCTCGGCGAGGCACAGTGGGTTTGGCGGAAGTGTGTTAGCCCATGTCGGTATCGGTGTGCTGCTGATTGGTGTGGGCGGCGCACTCGGCTCGACCACCGACACGGTGCAAGTAGCCACCGGTGTGACAACGCCGGTGGCGCCCGGAGCCGGAGCCGCCGACTACGAGGTCTTGTTCGAACAGATCGAGTTGATCGAGGGCAACGGTGTCCGCCGAGCGGTGGCCACGGTCCAGGTCGATGGTCGGGACCTTCATCCCGAGCTGGTGTCGTTTGTTCGTAGCGGCGCGACCAGTGTCGAAACAGCAACCGACAGAGGTTGGTTGACCGACGTGCAAGTCAGCCTGGTCGATGCTGATGCCGAACGGGCCATCATGCGGGTATCTCGCCAGCCGAGAATGAGCCTGGTTTGGTTGGGGGTCGTCTTGATTACCGCCGGCTTCGCCGCAAGCGCTATCGGGTCGCGATCAACCGTGACCGACGCCGAAGCGAATAGCGACGAACCAAGCCGATAACGCGCTAGGAGTTCTTGCGGCGTCGTTTTGCCTCAAGCATCCGCTCAAGGCTGGTTTCATCGCCGCCTTGATGCTCCGGTGTGTCTGAACCCGCAGGGTTAGACCCCGACCCCTGACCGCTGGCAGCACGATCGGGAGAAGAAGCAGAAGAAGATGGCGGCGCCGTTGGCGGAGCGGTCGGGGGCGGGGCAGCACCAAGATCGGTCGCCGTGGTTCCAGGCGAGTTGTCGACCTCCGATCGATCCGGCGGCGATGTCCGAGCTTCGGGTCGGCGGGCGGGAACGTCACCCATGGTCGGGAACGTGCGCTGGATTGACCGAATGGTGGACGACGCCTTGTTGCCGGTGTCGGCCAGCAGGCCCTGTCGCCACGAAAGGCGACTGACGGCCACCGCAATCGGCCATGCCAACACGGCGAACCACAGCAGCCACGTTGTCCAGTCCAGCCGCTGATCGCCCGGCCGGGTACCGGCGGAGTCAAAGACATCGGTAAAGGCCGGCTGCACCCGCCCTCCAGTGGTTGCCGCCAACGCTTCGAGCGGCGCCCGATCAACCGGTCGTGGTGCGTACTCGGCCGGATACGACCTGGTACTCAATCCAACGCCGGTCCACAGCGCTTCGCCGTTTGCCTCTACCGACGCGCCGACGGCGTACACGCCGGCTTCGTCGACCGGGACAGTGGCGGCAAACGTGGTGCCGTCGACTCGTTCCAAGGTGACCTGTTGACCGTCAGCCCGGTCGCCGCCGCCGTCGGTTTCCGCCGGACGGTTCACCCGGACCGAGGCCGTTGCGTCATCGGGCCATGCGTCGACGCCCTCGACCTTCACCGTCATTTGGTCGCCATCGATGGTTACCTGCACGCCACCGCCGTCGGACGTTGTCGGGAAGGTCTCCTTAACCACACCAGACCAGAATGACGGCGCTCCATTCCATCCCGACCAACGCTGACTCCAGCGCTCCCCTCCGTCCGACGTCCACGAAGTGACTCGACCCAAACCGGTTCGCCACGAGGCCAACAGCGGGTCGTTGTCGGGACCGACTCGAAGGTCGACACGGGCCAAAGACTTTGGTGTGGTGGCGATGTAGCCGTCCAGAATTGGGGTCTCGGTCAAGCCGCTGACCGAGTCAGCGGACGAAGTCACCGTTGGCACAAACTGCCCTTCGGTCACGAAACTCCGCGACGCCGTCACGGTCTCTTGGACGATGATGTCGGGGATCTGTTCAAGATTTCGCCCCGGGTAGAAGCGACCGCCGCCCGCTTCGGCCACCGGTTCAAGGTCACCGGCCGCACCTTCACCGGTGGCCACCACGGAAACGGTGATGCCTTCGGCTGCCAGCGCGGCGGCTTGGTCGACCAGGCCGTTGAGATCGGCTCGATCGGTGAACCCGTCGCTGAAGAAAATGACGTGCTTCAACGCGGCATTGGACTTGCGGAGTTCGATGGCCGCTGTCTCCAGACCGGATCGCAAAATGGTCGGCCCCGCCGGGTTGACTCTGGATAAACCGTCGTCGATCACGTCTTGAGAGGGGTTGGCCTGCAGGTCGATCACCCACTGGTCGGAGTTGTCCATTGTCAACACGCCGACCTCATCGGTGGCGGACAACGCCGCGATGGCTTTAGCCGCCGCCTGCTGGGCGATGACCGTTTTGATCACTCCACCATCAACCCGATTTCCGCCACCCAGACCGTTGTTGCCTTCTTCATCGCAGTGGCAGGCGTCCATAGATCCACTGGTGTCAATGGCCAGAACTTGAGCCACTGTTTGGCGGCGGAGCGGATCGGTGATCTCGCTTTCCACCGGCAGGAGTTCTTCCAAGTCCGAGCCTCGGTACCCGCCGAGAGCATACGATTGGTCGCCGCCGACGGTCACCAGTCCACGGCCTAAGTCTCGAACGGCCGCGGTGAGGACCGAGACCTGACTGTCGGAAAGATCAAATCGGTCGACGTTGACCAACAGGATCGCGGCCACCTGAGACAGCTCGTCCAGTGGCGGGATCCCCCCGATCGTCACCGTGTCGACGTTCAACCCGGAGGCGGCCAGCGCGGCGGCCAGGTTGTCACCGTCGGGGGCGGACGGCTCACCATCGACCAGCAGAACTCGCTCGGCGCCACTGACGGGAACCGCCGCGAAACCCCGATTGTTGTCCGAGACCGGGTCACCAGCGGCGTCGACGTCAATCTGGTAGCGAAGTACGCCGGTGTCGGCGGCCGTATCGGTGAAGCTCACCGAGTTCTCTCCAGGGGCCAGAGCAACCGCCTGGCTGGACACGATCTCCCCGTTGCGTCGAAGGGTGATGACTGCGTCACCGGCCGCTTC
>CALJMD010000262.1 GCA_937981915.1 uncultured Acidimicrobiales bacterium | reverse complement strand
GTTCAAATGGGCCAAGCACCTTCCTGACATTTGGACCGCTTCGCGACGGATTCCGTTGGCCGCCGTCGTGCTGGCCATCACGGTTTACATGTCGATGCGTTTGGTGGACGAGCCAGTCACCTTCGGGCCCGGAGCCGAATCGGTCATCGGAGTCGTTTTGGACGCCTCGGTTCCGATTGGCGTCATCGCTGTCCTGTTCGTTCTCCGAGCCGTTGCCACCTCGGCCACATTGGGGGCCGGGGGAGTAGGCGGGGTGTTCATCCCCCTCGTCGTTCAGGGTCTGCTTCTTGGGCGTATTGTGCAGGAGATATTCGGCGCACCGTCCAACGGCCTGTACCCCGTGGTTGGTCTGGCTGCGGTTCTTGGCGCCGCCTACCGAACGCCGTTGGCGGCAGTCATGTTCGTAGCAGAGACAACGGGCCGAGCCGAATTTGTCATTCCGGCGTTGCTGGCCACTGCGGTCGCTCAAGCCGTGGTCGGCGAGCACTCGGTTTCCAGCGGCCAGGTCGGTGAGCGCCAGGGCGTGCTCGAGCGACGCCTGGAGATGCGAGCTGGAGAGGTGGTTCACGATGAGGACGGTTACCTCGACGCCGATCGGCCGCTGCTGGAAGTCGTGGACGAACTGGAGCGATTCGGCGACATACCGGCTATTCCCGTCTGCGTCGGATCGTCCTATCACGGCCTGCTGAACTTGCATGACATCGCTGCATCGATCATGACGCACGGGCCGGAGGCCACGGTCGGTCAGGCATGTCGGATGATGCCCGCGGTCAGCGCCGATGCCAGTGCACGTGACGCCGCCTTTTTGATGAACGATCACGATTCCTCCGCCGTCGCTGTAGTGGACAGCGGGAACCGGCCGGTGGGTGTGGTGTCGGCCATGTCGTTGACCGGCATTCGCGACATCAACGCCGACTAACGATCACCCGCCACCAGCCGGTCGGCACAGACCGTCAGCCGTAGACTGGCGGCATGGAACTTGGATTGACAGGTCGGCGGGCATTGATAACCGGTGGTTCCACCGGATTGGGTCTTTCTTGCGCCAAGGCGCTGGCGGCGGAAGGGGCGTCGGTTGTCGTTGCCTCCCGATCGGAAGAGAAACTTGCTTTGGCCGTTGCTGAGCTGGGCGGCGACGCCGATTGGATTGCTGCCGATGTTTCCGACACCGACCAGGTTGCCGCCGTGGTCTCGGAGGCCACCGAACGAATGGGCGGCCTCGACATTTTGGTTGCCAACGCTGGTGGGCCGCCGCCAGGTAACTTTGCCACCACCGAACTCGAATCCTATGAGCCGGCGCTTCGCCTCAACCTGATGTCGACCGTGGCGATGTGCAAAGCGGCCGTTCCCGCCATGCAGACACAGGGGTGGGGTCGGATCGTGGCGATCACGTCGCTGTCTGTTCGTCAGCCCATGGAGCAACTCATTCTCTCCAACACGGCCCGGGCGGGCTTGACGGCCTTTTTGAAAACGCTTGCCCGCGAGGTCGCTGGTGACGGTGTAACCGTCAACTCACTTCAGCCGGGCCAACACAAAACCGACCGTCTCACCTCGGTGTATTCACCCGAGCAACAAGTTGATCTGGCCTCCACGATCCCGGCCGGATTCATTGGACACCCCGACGACTTCGGGCAGGTTGCCGCGTTCCTGTGTTCGGAACAAGCGCGATTCGTTACCGGTGCCGCCATTCCCGTTGACGGAGGCGTCGACCGCGGACTGCAGTGAAGCAGCACTGACGCCGCGCCCTCGGCGCCGCTGGTAAACAGGACCGCTTACGGGACTAAGAGGACTTTGCCGGTGGTGAGGCGACCCTCAAGCCTGCGATGCGCTTCGGCTGCTTCAGAGAGCGGGATTCGTTCGCCGATCCGTACGTTCAGGTCTCCGGACTGCATCCAAGTAAACAGATCGTTGGCCCGGTCGAGCAGTTCCTGGCGGGACTCGATGTAGTCGAACAGCACCGGACGGGTTAGGAACGCGGAGCGATTGGCGGACAGCACCAGTGGACTCACTGGATCAACCGGGCCCGATGCGTTGCCGAACGTGGCCATTGTTCCCCGGGGCTGCAGTAGAGCGAGTCCACCGTCGAATGTTTCCTTGCCGACGCCGTCGTACACCACCGCCAACGGCCGGGGGCCTGCGATTTCTTCAACGGCGGCGACAAAGTCGGTTTCTCGATACAAGATGACGTGATCTGCTCCGGCGTCGGACGCCAGCACGCCTTTCTCTGGTGTGCCGACGGTGGTGAAGACCTCGGCACCGATGCTCTTGGCCATCTGGATCAGCAACAAACCTACGCCGCCGGCGCCGGCGTGTACCAGGCAACGATCGCCCGGCTGAAGCCGGTAGGTGTCCGTTACCAAATAGTGGGCGGTCATTCCTTGCAGCATGACGGCCGCCGCCAGGTCCAGTTCGACTCCAGCGGGGACGGGAACCAACCGCTCGGCGTCGACTGCCACCTTTGTGGCATAGGCGTTGAGGGGAACAACCCAGGACACTCGATCGCCTGATTCGAAGCTGGTGACGTCGGCACCCACGGCGCTCACGACACCGGCACCTTCAGAACCGGGGACGAGGGGAAGGGGAACTTCGTAGAGACCGGAGCGATGATAAGTGTCGATGAAATTGACCCCGGCTGCGGTCAGGTCGACGACGACCTGACTGGCTTGTGGCACTGGATCGGGTCGCTCAACCCACTCCATTGCCTCGGGTCCGCCGTTGCTTCCTACTTCGATGACATGCACGGCTATCTACTGTGGCATGAACCCCTCCGGGTTGTCGACAACCCGAAGGGGCAAACCGTAGAAGCGATCGCCGGTGCGGAGGTAGTCGACTAGTCCTTCGGTGCCCGGCCGGGCTGACCGAGCAGACACGGTGGGGTCGAGCCGCAGGTGGCACCGGGAACATTCTCCGGAGTAGCGACGAGCACCCCTTCATAGCAATGATCGGCGATAGCGGCGTCGGTCACGAACGACTCGCCGATGCGAATACCTTCCTTGGCGATCAGAAGCTGATGGCAGGGAAAGGCATTGCCACCGGTCACCGCCGGGTCGAGTACCTCGAGTCCCCACGAGTCGGTGGCGACCATGGCCACCCGCTGCTCGGCAAAGTACCGGCTTTCCGCCAGGTAGATTCCCGGCTCCTGGGTCAGGTAGCGGTTCGGGTCGGAGCGAACCAGATGTGTCCACCCGGTATGAATGATCGGAACGTCACCCGCCCCGACTTCGTTCACCCGTTGTCGCCGCAAGCAGGCTCGTAGATCATCGAGCGTTACCCGGTAGTTGTCTCGCAAGACCGGTTGGCCGTTGGCGGCGATGAAGAAGTCATCGGTTTGGCCGGTAGCCACCTTCAGCCCGACGACGTCATAGATGACGGCCCGGGCGGTGACGGGCCCCATCGTCTCGTTGCCCAGCGCCGAGGTTCCGGTCGGAGTGGCTATCTCCGAACCCCGGTAACCACCGTAGAAGACGTCACCGACCCCAATGTGATTCAGTCCGTCAATCTGCGTGGCGATTTGGAACGTGAAGTTTGCAGCAAATCGTTCCTCGAAAACCGAGACCTGATTGGGCGGAAACGGATTCGGGCTTGAGACGATTCCTCCACCCTCTTCGAAGCCATCCGGCGTGTCGATTCCGATGGTGTAGAGGAACATGTCGTGGGTTCGTGGCGGTTCGCTTGGGAAGGCCGGGAATCCGTTGAACATCTCTTCGCCGAGCTGATAGGTCTTGACCGGTTTCCCGCTCTTCAAGCCCCGCAGTGCCGCTGCGGTTCGCTCCGGCGTCAGCTCATTGAATGCTCCTCGTTGATCGCCTTGGCCGTATCGTCCGTCGTCCCACGCTCCGGCCAGCACGGCCTCGACGTCGAACATGTCGTCGGAAAAGGTGCCGCTGTTCGGCCCGTAGCGAGATGGTTTTCCGGCTGCTGCCGCCCCCGTAGAGCCGGACGTAGTCACGGCGACCGCTGCCGCGGCCCCTGCGCCCATCTTCAAGGCTGCTCGACGCGAAACGGTCGGCCCCCCGCTCTGCTGGCGCGCTCGTTGCTGGTGAAGTTCGAGTAGTCCCGGCTTCATATGTCCCCCGATCGGTGAGGGCCACCGGCGGTAGGCGTCCGACCACCCCTTCGGTCGACAGCCGTTGGTGGCCGTGATGGATTTAGGTCAGCGTTTCCCGCTGGCCCACTCTCGACGCTAGTTGTTTGTTGTTGAACCGTCCAGATTGCGATCTATTCAGGCGGGATCGCAGGTGACTGTCAGTCCACGGACTTGGCCAAGTCTTCCACTACCTCGGCTCCTGCGGCAGTGAGAACGGCCGGGGGTGCGATCACCTTTCGTTCTCGGCTACCGCCACCGAGCACGATGCGGTCGAGCGCCATTACTCTCGAGTCGACCCATAGGGCAATGTCGTCGGGCAGGCCGAAGGGGGTCACCCCGCCAATGGTCATCCCGGTGAGAGCCTCGGTTTGCTCGCCGTTGGCGAACGAGGCTTTTCGGACGCCCATCTTCTTGCGCACCGTTCGATTGACGTCGAGGCGGGTTGTCGCCAGCACGATGCACGCCGCATACACCACGGGCTCCGCTTTTCCGGCAACCACGATGGTGTTGGCTGACTCACTCAACTGGTAGCCGTAGGCCTCACAGAACTCGGCCGTATCGGCCAGCGTCGGGTCGCACGCTATGAGTTCGTAGTCGATTCCGGTGGCGTCCAGTGCGGTGATCAGGGGATCTGGCTGAGATGCATCCATGGAACGTCTCCTTACCTGTCTTTCTACACACGTCTCTACGTACGGCGCCTCTACGGACGGTGTGTCGAAGGGTAGCGGTCGGAGATTCGCCAAAAGGTCCACTGTGATAGTGGTTGTCCGGCAAGACTGCGAAAGGTGTACCGTGCCCTGATGCCCACACACCGGTCCGACCCGGATACTGTTGCCGCTCCGACGGTACGAGGGGCAGACGGTCGCTCCAGCCTGGTCCTCTACGCCACCAGCTTTCTGTTGACGTCAGCTCTTGGCGTTGTCTTTGTATTCCTTGAGGACCTCCAAACTGATCGAGGTCTCCAGGACTGGCAGATCGGGGTAATCGCCGGAACCGGGTTTGGCGCTGCGCTGGTGACACAGCTGTTGTTGTCGCCATTGGCTGATCGCGGCGTCAAGGTGCCGTTGGCTCTGCTTGCTTTGGCCAGCGGTGTCATCGGTCCGCTTGGCTTTGCCTACGGGTCGTCTCTTGGCGTGGTGGCCTTCAGCCGTGGCTTGTCCGGTGTCGGGCTGGGACTCTTCATGCTGTTGTCGCGAAAGGCGCTCATCGGGACCGACACTGCCGGTGGCGGAGCCAAGCTCGGCATTCTCCTGTCGACCGCGGTGGCTGGCTTCATCGCCGGCCCGTTGATTGGAGCACTCTTTGAGCCCCTGGGCTTTGCCGCTCCGTTTATTGCCGTTTCGGTCGCCATCGCCCTGGCCGGGATTCCGGCGACCGTCACTATTCTGCGAGCCGAGATCGCTGTGGGTTCGGTCGACTACGGGACCATGGGGGAGTTGCTCCGGCGACCGAGAATGCAGGCGGCCTTGGCGGTGCAGATCATCGTCATGTCCTATGTGGGCCTTTTCGATTCCGTTGTCGACCGCCACCTCACCGGACTGGGCGCCTCAACTGCCGCCACTGCGTGGGCCATCGTCGTGGTCGGAGCCCCGATGCTGGTGCTACCCCGGGTTGCCGGCAACCTGGCTGAGCGTTTCGGGACCAACCGGGTGGTGATTCCGGCAACCATCGGCCTGGTGCCGGTGATGCTCGGGTACTCCGTGGCCGGTTCGGTTGCCGCGTTCATGATCGTTGGTTTTCTTCACGGCACCGGCGAGTCGTTCGCCAACATCGGTTCGCAGGTTCTGGTGTTGGAAGTCACCGGAGCGGAACGAGCGGCGGTTGGCACCGGTCTACTGGATGCCAGCGGCTATTTGGCCGCCGCAATCGTTGCCGGTGCTTCGCCTCCCGTTTACGGTTCGTCCGGCCGAGGTCTGTTTATCTTCGCGTTGGTGGGGGGAGTGCTGCTGGCGCTTGTGGCCTTCCAGCGTCTCCGAGTTGCCCCGACCCTGGAAATGGATCGGGCGTTTGCCACCCGGATAACGGCAGGGTCCGAGTCATCCATCTTCTGACCCAATGAGTCCCCGGGGCGAGCCAGGGAGTCAGCCGACCGGTTGGATGACTCCGAAGGCAACACCTTGATCGTCGACGCATCCTGCGACTGGTCCCTGAGGGGTCTCCATTGGTTCGTCGGCGGCACCACCGGCGGCCGCGATTTCGGCGATGGTTGCCGCCAGGTCGTCGACACGGAACCAGAATTCAACCCGATCGCCGGGCCGTCCAGCTCCAATTCCTCCATCGGTGACCATGTTCTCGGCGTGCATGCCGCCTTCGTCACCGGCCTCCCCGAATTCCCACCCCAGTAGCGACGAGTAGAACGTCCGCCCGCGAACACCGTCGGCAACCGGAAGTGAGAAGTAGTACAGGTCGCCGTGATCAGCAGCCTTAACCGGATTTCGGGCGTAGTCGGCGTACTCACCAGGGGCAGGCTCCTGCAGGCAGAACGCCGTGCCCTGGTCGTCTCTGCACTGGATCATCTTGCCGGTTTCGTAGGTCACCAAGTCGCTTTCGACGGTTCCACCCAGAGCACGGAGACGATCGGCCGCCCGGTCGATGTCGTCGACGGTGAGAAACACAGTCCGATCGGTTGTGGCAGCACCGGGGCTGAGGCCGCCGGCCGGTGTGACGTTCGGGATGTGCCCACCCATCGATCCTCCACCGACATCCCAACCAAAGATCCGTTGGTAGAACCGCTTCGAGCGTTCGAGGTCGGGCGCCGGGAGCGTGAAGTAGAACAGGTTGGAAACGGCTTGGCTTCCGTCGTCGGATACGTCGGTTGCCGATTGGTCGGTCATGGCTGCTTCCTCCAGTAGTCGTTGTTTAAGGTCATGGGCGAAGTCGGAGCGGGGTGCGATGGGCCCGTCGAGGCCGCCGAGCACGGTGAACGGATCAGTCATCGTGTTGCCTGCCCTTCAGCCGGTTGCCCAAGTCGGAACCGGGCAGTGACGTCGGGTGTCTCACCCGGTCCTGGATATGCCTGCCTGAATGCTGCCTTTGCTCTGGTCAGTAACGCTTCGGTCGCTCCGGTAGTGCGGTCCAGGTGGTCTGCCACCTGTCGCACCGGCAGGTCGTCCAGATAGCGGAGGGTCAAGGCTGCCCGATACGGTGCCGCCAGTTTGGACAGCGTCCAGTCGGCGATGTGGGCTTCGATGACCAGGTCGGTGGGAGCGAGAGTGGGCTGGGGTTTCAAGCCGGCGCCAACCGCCACGGCTTGGGTGAGCGCATCCACCCGCCGCTGCTCTCGCTCTCTCCGTCTCCAGTGGTCAACGACTTTGTGACGGGATATTCCGATAAGCCAGGCCACCGTCACTGAGATGGGTGGAGCGGAGCCGGTGGGGGTCGGTCGTAGTTCGGCCACGGCGGCGAGGAACGCTTCGGCCGTGACATCCTCGGCCGTCTGGTCGGAATCGACTCGTCGCCGAACGTAGCCGTACACCTGTGGCAGGGCGTCGTCGTAGATCTCGAGGAGATCTTGAATCGTGCTGGGACGATCGTTCACATCTACTTCATCGTTGGTAGTGGCCGAATTCCGACGGAACTTCTCATGATTTCTTGTCTGACCCACCGAGGTGGATGACCGCGAAGGTCCTCGACAACTATCGACAGTAGTCGGCGGACTAGGGTTGCCGCATGGGTCAGGACATCGACAACCACGACCGTGCAGCTAACCAGGGCAGCTCGGACGCATCGAAGTCGCCGGATGCGACAGAGATTACAGAGATTACAGAGATGACGGACTCGATGCGTGAGGTCATGAGCCTCCAGGGAGATCCGCAGAAGCTTCGGGCCTACTACGACAAATGGGCATCCGACTACGATGCCGATGTCGCCGACCACGGCTACGGCTTGCCGTCGTCGATGATCGCCACACTCTCTCAAACCCTTCATCGACGCAACGAACAGCCTGGCACCAGCTTGGGAACCGACAGTTCGGTGCTTGACGCCGGTTGCGGGACCGGGTTGGTCGGTGCCGCCTTGGCCGAGGCCGGGTACCGCGCGGTCGACGGGCTTGACCTGTCGTCGGAAATGGTGGAGCTGGCACGACAACGCAACGTGTACCGACAACTCGAAGCCGGTATCGACCTGACGGTCGAGCCGCCCG
>CALJMD010000261.1 GCA_937981915.1 uncultured Acidimicrobiales bacterium | reverse complement strand
AGCAGCGGATCTTCGGGGACCTCGTAGGCGTCGTCCCATGACGACAGTCGACCCTTCCAATCGGAAGCGGTGCCGATGCCATCGGCGTAGGCGGCCTGGCGCTTGGCTACACGACCCGATGGGGACTCCGAGTCGGTTTCCTTCGCCTGGTACTGTGCTTCGATACCGATCTTCAGGTTGCGAAGTGCCTCGCTGCGTAGCTGCGACACACGGGACTCGGTAACACCGAGAAACTCGGCCAGGTCTTTAGAGGTTCGCCCCTCCAAGAAGTAGCCAATGACAACCAGTCGTTGACGTTCAGGCAGGAGGTGGACGGCGTCTCGCAGGTAGTTGTGAAGCTCCCGACTTTCGAGTTCTTCCAGCGGTTCAACGGCGCTTTCGTCACTGAGGACGTCGACCAGGCTGAGGTCTTCGTCGGAGTCGTCGTTGGCCTCGTGATCAAGGGCCAGCACAACCGAGCGGAACAGCCGGTCGCGAAGTTTGGCAAGTTCGGCTTTGGAAACACCCATGGCTTGAGCGGTTTCGTCGGTGCTAGGCAGTCGGCCAAGTTCGCTGGCCAGGTGCTGTTCGGCACTTTCCAACCGGCGGGCCAGCAGGCGAACCGAGCGAGGAGCCCAGTCAGCGGCTCGAACCGAGTCGAGGATGGCACCCCGCACTCGTTGAGCGGCGAAACGTTCGAACGGAACGCCGCGGCTGGCGTCGTAGCGCTGAGCCGCTTCGACCAGACCGAGCGCCCCGGCCCTGGCCAGTTCCTCGCGGTCAACGTGGCGGGGGAAGTGCACGGCTACCTGGTAGACGACGTGCTTTACCAGCGGCAGGTTCTCCTCGATGCGAGCGTTGCGCTCTGCGATATCCATTACCATTTTCTTTCCAGTCACCCTTGTTCGGCGGGTCGCATTCAGCGACGGCGGCGGTCGTATCCGATTGACTCTTTTGGTCTCGGCAAGGACGGGAAAGACCTTTAGCGATTTTCTCTAGAAATCTCCTTTTGTGGTGTCGTCAGAATCCTGAACCTTCTTGAGATCGCCTGCACACAATGATTCGTATGGCCCGAGCACTAGGTTGCGGGCGCGTCGCTTGGGCTAGGTCACCCAGACGTAGCCGATGTCAACGTGGGCCGGGCGGCCCACAGCCGTTCAGCCGGTCTTGGAATCGAACCGGTCGTCGCCGTAGGCAAAGATGGCGACACCCCTGCGGCGCAGTTCACTTAGAACAACACCGGGGTTCGACCAGGCGGCCAGGCCCTGGGCACCGGGGGGTGCCATCCCAGCCAAAACCGAGAGGGCAGCCTCAACCGAGACGGCGGCTGCTGACTCCGAAGGGAACGCGGCAACGGCCAAGACGATTGTTTCGATCGCTCCGTCTCGTCGCCCTCGGACTTCGACCCGGGCAGCACCCGGCCCGCCGTCGCGGTGGGGCTTGCGGAGCATCGGCAGTCGTGACGTGAAACGGTCTCGACGGGTGGCCGACACTCTGGCCGAGATGCGTCGAGCATCCGGGTACTGTCGCTGCAACAGGATCGGGCTTGGCAGCGCACCCCGATAGCAGTCCCGCGGGCCGATCGGCTCGGGGAACCACGCCAAGTCGCGACCGGAGCCACCGCGCCGGTATTCCCAACGATGACCGACCCAGTCCCGTCCGGTCGATTTGAGGGCCCGGTGGTGTTGACGGGCACAAGCCGGACCGGCTGTTCCCGCTTTGGCCACGTTGATGGCGTGGACCGAATCCATCTGGTCGCCGGCGAACCGTGCCAGCAAACAACTCAAACCCGGAACCATCCCGGCGCCGACCACCAGACTTCGTTCGTGGTGTCGGGCCAGCGAGTCCAATGCCAACAGATCGTCGATCTCGTCGGGGTTGTCCGACATGGACACCACATGGCAACCCGACCGCAAGGCATCGATGGCCAGCGCGGCGTGCGTCCCACAGTCGGAGGCCAATATGGCCACGTTGCTGGTGTGAAACAGGTCGGCCGGGTCGTGAGGTCGACCCGTGGTCACAGCGACCTGGGCGGTGTCGTCTCGATGCCGAGAGCCGGCGGCCGTGTTCGCCGTTCGAACGGCAGCGATCGCAGCAGACGTCCGCTCAGGACGTTTGTCCACCAAGCCAATTCTGGCCGGACGAGAATCAGGTTCGGTCGCCAACAGTTGTTTGACGACATGGGCCCCGGTTGTTCCCAGGCCGACGACGGCTACCGAGTAGCCGACAGGCTCGCCCCGGAGAGGTATGACCTCAGCGTCCAACGAGCTCGGCATCGGTCAACTCCCGCCAACCGCCCTGCTGTTGGGCCACTCCACCTTGGCCTCGCAGACGGAAGAGCGCGGCGGTCATTCCGGCGAAGCCGAGGGCGGCCACAACCCGCCGTGCCAACATCAACACGCCGTTCGCGTCTCCGGTAGTCCTGCCACCACCCCACTGTACCCCCGACCGGGAGCACCGTAATCGGAGCGGTATTGTTGGCCCCGATGACAGAGGTGGAGTGGAGCGCTCAACGAGTGGCGTTCCTGATCGGGCAGGTGCACCAGCGAATGCAGCGAGACTATGAGACCGGGCGGAAACCGGGTACAGAGTCATGACCGCGTCGGGCTTCGGCAACGATCCCGACTGGATCGTCAACATGCAACCCGGCGAACAGGTTCTATGGATCGGTCGCCCGTCCCGCCAGCCAATCGTCTTCTCCTGTGGGGACATCTTCAGTGTCCCGTTCTTCGGAATGTTCTTCTATCTCACCTCAACCGAATTGCTGGGCGAGATCGGAACACTCGAGCCCGAAGACGGGATCATGGGCCTCTTCGTAGTGGTAACCGGCTACATGTCGTTCGGCAAGTTCATCCACAACTGGTGGCGACGATCACGAACCCGTTACGCCCTGACCGACAGGCGAGCTCTAATCAGAACCGGACCTATCCGACTGCGAACCCATAGCTTCCCGCTACGAACGCTGGCCAGCGTTGACTCTCAGCTCCGTCCAGACGGGTCGGGCACCATCATCTTTACCGACCATCCCGGGCTGGCAAAGAAGCGAAGCGGCAGTGGCACTCCAATCGAGAATGTGGCCGGCCAGGGTTTGGACCACTTTCAGTTCTTCAAGGTGCCTCAGGCCGAGTATGTCATGAGCCTGATCAACCACGCCACGGCGCAACCCGATCTGCCAACCGAACCAACCGAACTGATCGAACCGACCGACGGGGCGATAGGTGCGCAGTGGGCACCTAGGCCGACGGCGCCTCGACCTGCACCTCCACCGTCGCTTCGGGATATTCCGCCCCCACCCGGCTTCGACCGCTGACCCTCTGTCGCAGGGTGGCGCTGATATCGTTCTCGGATGGGTGTAGGGACCGACGTGGTCCAACTGAAGGGAAGAGCGATGCGCATTCTGGTAACCGGAACCGAGGGATATCTCGGCTCACTACTGGCCCCCCGCTTGATGGAGCGTGGCCACGAGGTTGTCGGTCTGGATTCGGGTTATTACATGACCGGCTGGTTGTACCAGGCACCAGCCGGCGGGCCGATGGGTCGACCGCAGACCATCATCAAAGATCTCCGCAACATTGAGGCTGCCGACGTCGAAGGCTTCGACGCAATCGTGCACATGGCCGAACTGTCCAACGACCCCACCGGTGAGTTGCGACCGGGCATCACTCACGAGATCAACCATCAGGGCTCGGTCAAGCTTGCCGAGCTGGCAAAGGCCGCCTCGGTGGAACGCTTCATTTATATGTCGTCATGTTCGGTGTACGGCATCGCCCCCGGCGAGCTGACCGAAGAGTCACCGGTTAACCCTCAAACCGCCTACGCCGAATGCAAAACGCTGGTGGAGCGGGACCTTGGCCCGATGGCTGACGACTCGTTCTCACCGACCTTCATGCGCAACGCCACGGCATTCGGAGCCTCGCCCCGCATGCGCTTCGACATCGTGTTGAACAATCTCTCCGGCTTGGCGTGGACCACCAAGAAGATCGCCATGATCTCCGACGGATCGCCCTGGCGACCCCTGGTGCACGCCCTCGACATCGCCAAGTCGATCGAGTGTGCGCTGGAAGCGCCCCGTGACGCCATCCACAACCAGGTGTTCAACGTGGGTTCGTCGGCCCAGAACTACACGGTTCGCCAAATCGCCGAGATCGTAGCTGACGTGTTCCCAGGGTGTGACTTGACCTTCGGTGACGGTTCCGACAACCGTTCCTACAAGGTCAGCTTCGACAAGATCTACTCACAGCTCCCAGGCTTCGAGTGCGAGTGGGACGCAGAGCGTGGCGCCCGCCAGCTGCGGTCAGTGTTCGAAGCCATCGACATGACCGACGACATCTTCAAAGCCGCACCGTTCACCCGCCTCAAGCGGCTGGAGGAACTGCTGCGAACCAAACAGCTGGACCAGGATTTTTACTGGGCAAGCTCTGTCGACAACTAGGCGCTGAGGGATCAACAAATGAAGTTCACCGAAACCAACTGCGCGGGCGCCTGGATAATCGACCTGGAACCCATCGGCGACGACCGGGGCTTCTTCTCCCGCACGTTCTGTCGGGACGAGTTCCGGGCTCATGGCATAAAGGACATGACGGCTCAATGCAACATGTCGTTCAACCACTCCGCCGGAACGCTGCGGGGCATGCACTATCAGCTTCCCCCCGCCAGCGAGACCAAGCTGGTGCGTTGCACCCGAGGCGCCGTCTACGACCAAATCGTTGACCTGCGACCGGGCTCACCCACCTACCTTCAGTCGGTGGGCGTTGAACTAACAGCTGACAACCGGCGAGCCCTGTACGTGCCCGACCTGTTCGCCCACGGCTTCCTGACGCTCACCGACGATGCTGAAGTGATGTATCAGGTCACCGAGTTCTACACCCCCGGCTTCGAGCGCGGTATCCGCCACGACGATCCCACGCTGGGTCTCGACTGGCCGCACGAGATCAACGTCATCTCCGAGAAGGACGCCAACTGGCCGGACTTCAACCCGGCCTATCCCCTCTACCCGCCAATCAACTGAGCGCGGGCCGGGCCCCGGCACTATCCGCTGTACCCACCAGTCAACTGAGCGCGGGCCGGGCCCCGGCCTACCCCCTCTACCCGCCAGCCGACTAGACCCCGCGTCACTACTAGGCGGTCAAGACGAAAAAGAGGAAGTTCGGCGCAGTTGTGAGGCTGTCGAACTGGTCGCGAGCCAGGTACCTAGCGTCTGGCTGAGGTTGCGGCTCGCTGATCCCCGCTATCTGGAATCCTGCAGCCGAGAACGCGTCGACCATGGCGTGCAGCGGCCGGTGCCAGAAGGACATCAGGGCGGGCTCTCCTGCGAGGACCCACTCGAATGACCATCGGCGGATGGCGAAATAGTTCGCACCGGGGCCGGCCTGCAACTGACTCTGGAACGGATGCTCGACCGACGCGATCAAGCGGCCGCCCGGTGCCAACACGCGCCGTAACTCCTCGAGCGGTGATGACCAGTCTCTGAGATAGTGAAGAACCAAAGATGCGACGACGTCATCAAACGCACCATCGTCGAACGGCAACGGCTGAGCGAGATTGACGTGGTGCAGCTTGGCTTGGTCGCCAAGGCGCTCCCGAGCCAGCCGCAGCATCTCCTCGCTTGAGTCGATACCGGTCACATCGGCGCCTCGGCTACGGAGCTGTTCAAACAAAGGCCCTGACCCACACCCAGCATCGAGGATCCGCCGACCGCTAACGTCACCGGCTAGAGACAAGATCGCCGGCCGCTCGTAGAAGGCGTTGACCAGACTGCCCTCGGTCTCGGCCACGTATGCCTCGGCGAAGCTGTCGTAGTCGTTCGCCGTCGTATCATCACGTGCCATCAACTCAAGTCTCGCAGAGACCGCCGGACTCCCCGACCATCAACAGCTATCGATAGCTCCAGGCTTGCACCGACACTGGGTTTGGGGACGGTGGATCGGGGACTACCCAACCGTTGGCCAGACAGCC
>CALJMD010000260.1 GCA_937981915.1 uncultured Acidimicrobiales bacterium | reverse complement strand
ATCGTCAAGAACCGCCAGCGACCGATGATCAAGCGGGAAGCTCATCGGGTCGCCCGACGGGCGAGACGACACCACCGACAACAACAACGCCAGGTCATCGACCGTTCGGGCCATCGGCCCCTGCACGCTGTAAAACGTTTGCGTCATGGCCCGCTCGTCGAACGGAACCGTGCCCGGCGTAGCTCGGTGACCGACAACGCCGCAGAACGCGGCAGGGATACGAATACTGCCACCGTGATCGGACCCGGTGGCCAACGGCGTCATGCCAGCTGCCAGGGCTACCGCCGAGCCGCCGGACGAACCGCCGCACGACAAGGTCGGGTTAAACGGATTTCCGGTGGCCCCGAACAGCGGATTGACGGTATTGGCACCGATACTGCGCTCGGGAATGTTGGTCTTGCCGATGACAATGCCACCGGCCTGACGGATACGGGCCACAATCCCGCTGTCGGCATCGGGAACGTGATCGGCGAATTGGGGGCTACCCATCGTCGTCCGGATGCCCGCCGTCGGCTGCAGATCCTTGATGGCGACCGGAAGGCCCAGCAGCGGATACGCAGCTGAGGGCTCTGACGCACTGCTGACTGTAGACTTGGCGGTAGACCTGCTGTCGATTGCGGCAGCCTCGGTTGTGGCCCGCTCGGCGGCCACGGTGACCATGGCGTTAACGGTCGGATCGACCTCTTCGATGCGACGCAAACACGACAGCACCAGTTCAGTGGCAGACAGCGAGCCGTCGCCAATCAGCTGTCGGGCCTCGACCGCCGTTAACTCAAACGGCTCCATACTCACGTCCGTTCAAGGCTGGTTCAGTTCCGCTTAGCGGCCGTTGACCGACCAGTGCCACGGCTCCGACGGCAGGTTGTACAAGCCGTACTTGCTGGCGTGAGCGTTCAACCACTTGTAGCCCGCACTCGAACGGCTGCCGATGCTGGCCCCGTTCAACGTAAAGTCGATGGCCTTGCCCTGCTCGTGCTGGGAGAACCCGGGGCGAGCGGTCGGAGGCCGACACTGCGATGACGGCATTCGCCAGATGGCATACTCGCTCGAACCACAGTGGGCTCGACGCAACTCGATCTGGCGCTGATGATCTCGGTAGCCCCAGCCTTTGAGGGTGATGCCGTCGGAGGCGGCGTGAGCCAGCAACTTCTCCAGATTGTCGGCGATGTCCTCGTGCACCCAGAACACCCCGACCTTCACGATCTCATCGGAGCTGGGATAGGTCGGTCGGGGACCGCTGCTTCCGGTCGATGCGCTGGCGGCGGCCCGACGGGCGGCTGCGGCAGCCAGCTGCCTGGCCAGTTCATCGCTCTTCGACTTGATGTCGGAGTCGAGCTCCTCGCCCATTTCCTCCAACAGCGCCAACTCGGTCAAACGGGAATCGAGGCGGGCGTTGGCCTCCTCGGTCAACGCGGCCTGTTCATCCTTGGCGGTCTCCAACGAAATCAAACCCTGCTCGATTTCGGCTCGCACCCGTTCGGCGTCCTTGGCTGCCTGATCGGCTACCGCTTGTTGCACCGCCAGTTCCTCGTAGGCGCCCTTCAGCGACTCACCCAAGTCAATGTCTTGCTGAGTGACTGACAGAACCAGCTGACGTCGGCGGACCGCGGCGTTCGGCTCAACGTCGTTGAGCAGCGGGTTGGGGTGGAACTCGTCGTTGCCGACGAAGGCCGAGATGGCTTGTTCCTGCACCTGCTCTTCGAGGGTGTCGATCTGCTGTTGTTGCTGCTGGACAGCGCCGGTTGCCTCGATGAAGTTGGCCTCGGCAAGACCCAGTTCAGCTTCAGCTGACGACAGCTTGGTCTCTTGGTTGTTGACCTCAGCGGTGAGGACACCGAGTGCATCAGACAACTCATCGAAGGTGGCCGTAGCGACCTCAACCTCACGGGCTTTGGCCTTCTCCTGTTCCTCTACCTGCTCCTGCTCCTTGCGAAGCTCGGAAATCTCCGACTCAAGGTCGGCGGCGCCGGAAGGAAGCGCGGTAAAGGCGAGGGCCAGAGCCAGCAACAGGGCAATCGTCGCCTTGGCGGCTTTATAGGAATGCAAAAAAGACATCTGGGTCCTACCGCCGCGCCAGAAGAAATAGTAGCGCAACTGCTCTCAGCATGGTGGATACCCCCGGTCGGCGCCACACAGCCGGGTACATGTCACCACACAGAACGTGCCATTCACTCACTGTGAAACCGTCCGGCGGGCAATGTTCTTCCCCGAATCCAGTGGCCGAACGACCCACGATCAGGGTCCTCTATCGGTTCGGGAGCGCAACATCGGCTGTTAACACCAGCCGTTATTAGAGGTAGATTCAACGGTGTGCCGTCACTACGAATAGCTCTCTGCCAAATCGACATCATCGTCGGTGACCTGGACCGCAATGTGGAGTTGATCATCGAAGCCGTACACCAGGCAGAAGCCGCTGACTGCGACCTGGCTGTCTTCGGTGAACTGGCCATATGCGGTTACCCACCGGAAGATCTGCTACTCAAACCAAAGTTCATGGCCGACAACCGGGCCGCCCTGGCCAAGGTGGCGGCCGCCACCGGCGACTGCGCCGTCATCGTCGGTTACGCCGATGACGACACCAACGCACCCCCTCAACACGGTGAAAGCGAACTGCCGGGCGAGCCGGCCAACGGCGCCATTCTCAACGCCGCCGCTATTTGCGCCAACGGCGAGGTGAAAGGCCGCTACGTCAAACAGTGGCTGCCCAACTACAACGTGTTCGATGAGAAGCGTTACTTCCGTCCGGGTCAGGACTATCCGCTGTGGTCCGTCGCCGGGGTCACCGTCGGGATTGCCATTTGCGAAGACATGTGGGTCGACCCGAGCCCGGTCAACGTCATGGCCGACGGCGGAGCCCAGTTGATCGTCAATATCAACGCCTCGCCGTACCACCAAGACAAAGTGGAAGCTCGCGACGACATGATCGCCCGGCGGATCGACGAGACCGGCACTCCGCTGGTGTACGTCAACCTTGTCGGGGGGCAAGACGAGTTGGTGTTCGACGGCACGTCGGTAGTGGTCGATGGCACCGGACGAACAATCGCTCGTTCCAAGCAGTTCGAAGAGCAGGTTCAAGTAGCGGACTTCACCGTGGCCGACCCGAAGCCGGTGTCGGGCTCCGATGCGCTACCCGTTACCGAAGTAACCACCCGCGAGTCGGTGTCGCGAGATGACCTCCCCCCGGTCCTCGAACCGCTGCTCGAACCGCTGGAGGAAATCTGGGCCGCTCTCGTGTTGGGAGCCAGGGACTACGTTCATAACAACGGTTTCACCGACGTCTGCTTCGGCTTGTCCGGCGGCATCGACTCGGCCCTCACCGCGGCGCTGTGTGCCGACGCCTTCGGCCCGGAACACGTACATGCGGTCATGATGCCGTCGCGTTACTCGTCTGACCATTCGCTGTCGGACTCCGAGAAGCTGGTGCAGAACCTCGGGATCGACGGTCGGGTCATCGCCCTCGAACCGGCTCATTCCGCCTACATGGACATGTTGACCCCGTCGTTCGGAACCGACCCGTGGGGCCTCACCGAAGAGAACCTGCAGAGCCGGATCCGCGGCGTTCTGTTGATGGCGCTGGCCAACAAGTTCGGTTGGCTGGTGATGACCACCGGCAACAAGAGTGAGACTGCGGTTGGCTACTCCACGCTGTACGGCGACACCGCCGGAGCGTACGCCGTCATCAAAGACGTATGGAAACTGCAGGTCTACGAACTGGCCCAGGACTACAACCGCAGGGCCGGACGGGAAATCATTCCCGAGAACATCTTGACCAAAGCCCCCTCGGCTGAGCTACGCCCCGACCAACGAGACGATCAAAGCCTGCCACCGTACGAAGAACTCGATCCGATGTTGATCGACATCGTGGAGCACAATAGAACAGCAGCCGAACTGATCGCTGAGGGCCACCCGGAAGACACCGTGGCCCGGATCGCCCGGCTAGTCGACATTGCCGAGTTCAAAAGGCAA